>NZ_DKJF01000023.1:0-226555 GCF_002454615.1 Pseudomonas sp. UBA6699 | reverse complement strand
GAGCGATCGGCCTCCCCGGAAGTGCTTCTTCAGCCTGACGAGAATATCTTCTCCCGCCAGGCCAGTCACAACATACAAGCAGCGACCGCAGCTCGCGATGCGCCGCGCGGGCGGCGCTCGATCTCACAGGCGCTGACAATATTGTGACAATCACCTTGCAGCCTCAATGCCGTCCCTGCGCCTGCAGCACCCGCAAATAATGCATCGCAGCCTGTCAATTCTTGACCGGCCGTTCCCGATCCGCCACGGATGTATTAAGGTGGCATGGTGCGCATATAACAGCAGCCCGAGCGATCGGGCATTAGCAAGACAATGAGGGTGTCATGAGCAACGAAAGCATTAATTGGGACAAGCTGGGTTTCGACTACATCAAGACCGACAAACGCTACCTGTCCGTATGGCGCAATGGCGAGTGGGACAAGGGCACCCTGACCGAAGACAACGTGCTGCACATCAGTGAAGGCTCCACCGCGCTGCACTATGGCCAGCAATGTTTCGAGGGCCTGAAGGCCTACCGCTGCAAGGATGGCTCCATCAACCTGTTCCGCCCGGACCAGAATGCCGCCCGCATGCAGCGCAGCTGCGCCCGCCTGCTGATGCCGCAGGTGCCGACCGATGTGTTCATCGAGGCGTGCAAGCAAGTGGTCAAGGCCAACGAAAAGTTCGTGCCACCGCATGGTAAAGGCGCCCTGTACCTGCGCCCGTTCGTCATCGGCACCGGCGACAACATTGGCGTGCGCACCGCTCCCGAGTTCATCTTCTCGGTTTTCGCCATTCCGGTTGGCTCGTACTTCAAGGGTGGCATGAAGCCGCACAACTTCCAGATCTCCAGCTTCGACCGTGCAGCACCGCAGGGCACCGGTGCCGCCAAGGTCGGTGGCAACTACGCTGCCAGCCTGCAGCCAGGTGCCGAAGCGAAGAAAGCCAACTTCGCCGACGCCATCTACCTCGACCCGCTGACCCACACCAAGATTGAAGAAGTCGGCTCGGCCAACTTCTTCGGCATTACCGCCAACAATGAGTTCGTCACGCCTAAATCGGCCTCGGTGCTGCCAGGCATCACCCGCCTGTCGCTGATGGAGCTGGCACAATCGCGCCTGGGCCTGACCGTGGTCGAAGGTGACGTGGAAATCAGCAAGCTGGACCGCTTCGTCGAAGCCGGCGCCTGCGGTACTGCTGCGGTGATCACCCCGATTGGTGGCATCGAGTACAACGGCAAGCTGCACGTGTTCCACGACCTGGAGAAGGTCGGCCCGGTCACGCAGAAGCTCTACAACGAGCTGACCGGCATCCAGAGCGGTGATGTGGAAGCACCGGCTGGCTGGATCGTCAAAGTCGCCTGAAACGCTTTTGCGGTATAAAAACGGGGCATGCCATCGCTGGTATGCCCCGTTTTTCATGGATCGAGCCACCAGGCGGCAGCCTGCAAGGTTTGAGCTTCTGCGCGTCAATGGCCAGGGCGCCGTGCATCAATAGTCACTATCGAGAGGGGCAATTTCTACCAGGCGCGACAACCATATAACCTAGCTCCATCGCCTCGCCACCTACACCCTTGGCCCCTGGAGCTACCTGATGAACACCCTGGCCCGCTTGCTGACTGCCACGTTTGCCCTGCTTACCCTCGCCATCAGCAGCGGCTGTGCCAGCCACCCTGAACTGCGGCCGTACAGCGCCGACGAAACCCGCCAGTTACAGCTGGAGGCCTTGCAGCGCCGCGGTCTGTCGCTGGACGACTATGAGCAGCAACGCCGGGTGATCCAGCGTGCCGGCAACCTGCCGGTGGTGACCGAGGCAGCCGATGCCGACCGTTCGACCAAAGGCTGAACCCGCCACTACAAGGTTTTCAGCGGCCGCTCGGGCAGGTATCCTTGAACGCTCTACCGTAAGCCCTCCAGGACGGTGACCATGTTCAGGCCCCTGCTGTTGCTGAGCATTGCCCTGCTGTTCAGCCCCCCTCTGCTGGCCCAGCAGATGAAGCGCCAACTGGGCGATTTCGACTTTACACTCGGCACCACCCCTTCACGTAGCATGGCCCAAGGGTTGATTTCACCCACGGCGGTCGGCGCGTTTCATGGTGGCATGGATTTCAGCCACCCCAGTGGGCTGTACGTCGGCCAATACGCCCCGAGCATGGGGGTGACGGCCAACTCGACCCTGCGCCTGGACAGCTACATGGGCTACAAGCACCACTTCGACAGCACCTTGGGCTATGAAGTGGGGTTGATCCACTACAGCCAGCCAAACATCGCCGGCGCCGAGAGCATAGCACTGTATGGGGGAGTCTCGGTGCTGGGCAGCCGGTTCGGCGGTGCACTGCGCGACAACCCCGACAACCGCACCGGTACGCTGTTCGCCGACTTTGGCCAACTGCCCTTATTCGATGTCGACCTCACCGTCAAACTCGCCCATCACCGTCTGGGCACACCCTTCACCATCGGCGATGGCAGCCAGGTGAATGCCTTTTCCGACTGGTCGCTGGAACTGTCGCGCCCTTGGCTGGGCATCGACCTGAACCTGATCTACAGCAACTCGAGCCTCAGTGGCACCAGCTGTGACGCCTACTCAGGCATGAACACCTATTGCGACAGCGTGGTCACCCTCAAGGCCCAGCGCAGCTTTTTCTAGGCTTTGCCTGCAGGGCCTGGCGGCGCGGCACCAGCGCCAGCGCAATACCGCCCAGCACTACCACACTGGCGAGCAACAAACGCAGCGATAACGGCTCACCGATCAGCGCAACCCCGCCCAACCCGGCCAGCACCGGCACACTCAGCTGCAGGGTCGCCGCCTGTTGCGCACTGACCTGCCGCACCACGCCATACCACACGGCATAACCGGCTCCGGAAGCCAGCACACCGGAGCCCAGGGCGAACAGCAAGCCACCGGCGCTAAGGTGTGGCCCGGCCCCCAGCAACAGCAGCGGTGCCAGCACCACCAGCCAGGGCAGGCTGCGGGCAAAGTTGCCGGCCGTGTCGGCCAGCGGCCTGGGCGACCCTCTGCCGAGCAAGGTGTACGCCCCCCAGGCGATGCCGGAAATAACCATCAGCAAGGCACTGCTGAACGGGGGCGCCGAAGCGCCTGGCAACAACAGCACCAGCAAGCCGGCGAAGGCGATCAGCATACCCAGCAGGCCCCGTGCGCTGATGCGTTCGCCTTTGCACCAGGCAAAGCCGAACATCGTGATCTGCACGGCACCGAAGAGCAGCAAGGCGCCCGCCCCGGCGCTCAGTTGCAGGTAGGCCGCTGAAAACAGGAAGGCATACAGGCACAAGGCCAGGCCTGCTCGCCAGGTGCCACCCATGCGCTGCGCCGGTCTGCGCAAGCGAATCAGCAACAACAGGAACACTGCACCACTGGCCAGGCGCACGACAGTGAACGAGGCCGGGTCGATCGCCCCGTTCTTGAGGGCCAGGCGGCAGAATACCGAGTTGGCGGCAAATGCCACCAGGCTGAACAGCGCTGGCCAGAGCCAGGCACGAGCCTTATGCCCGGCAAGCGAGGTGGTGCCAGTGCTCATGGTGTGGGACTCGAGGTCAAGTAGGTCGTTTCCTACAAACAGATGAGATTGTTGAACACCTCGTTCGTTTTCACAACTTGCGCATGCCGGTAAGGTGCACGGCACGGCACGGACGCTTTAGCGCAACCAAGGACAAAACCATGAGCAAATTCGATTTTCAGTTGGCTTACACCGTCGAAGGGGATGAGGCAGATGCGGCGAAGGCACGTACGTACCTTCGCGAGAAAACCGGCCTGAAAACCGTCCAGCACATCGAGACCACCTTGCTTGGGGTGGTCACGCTCGAGGCCGTGACGCTTGCCGACCGCCAGAAGGATGCCGGGCGCGTATTCCACGCATTCATACACGATGCATTGAAGACGCTGGGCGTGCTGTCCACCGTGAAGTTCTACGGCTGCCTGATGGTGAACGGCCTCGGCCCCGCCATTCGCTTCAACGTGCTGCCCAAATGACCGCTGAAAAGTGACCGCTGGAAAGTGACCGCTGACGGTATCAGGCGCGCGAGCGCCTGATGCCTGTGCCTGTCATTTTTCTTCGAGTACGGACCGGCCTTTTACGGCGCGCGGGCCGCGCCAGGCCCAGAACAACAAGCCGGGGATTGGCGCGTAGACGACGAACACCACCCACAACATCTTGCGTTCGGCGCGCCGCTCACTGCCGATGATGTTCCAGATGGCCCAGATTTCCATGAGGATGACCAAGGCTGCGACAATGATCCAGATCGTTCCGACTTCCATAAGCGCTCTCTCTTTGCCGTGTAATGGCTTGGGTTGTTATTGACGCTGAGGGTTCAGATTGTTTTGACCACTCCTGCAGGTAACGCACCTCACTGCTGCGGCGCACGCTCCAGCGCCGCCTTCAATGCCGCGGCATCGGTGAACGCCTGCTGGCTCACCAATCTGCCTTCTTGCAACTGCAACCACTGCACCTGCCCTGGCTGCCCGGGGTACCGGCTGGCTACCCGCCCTTCCCGGTCGAGCAGCACCCTATAGCTGTAACCGCGCATGGCCGGGATGGCGAACAGCTTGCTGATCAACGCAGGCATGCGCTGGATGTCGGCGACGAATACGGCCTTGCGTGCTTCCAGGTAGTCTTTGGGCGCGTCGGCCAGTGCAGCCTTGACCAACTTGGCGCCGTCCATGTCGCGCGCCACCAGTAGTACCTGGGTGTCCGCGCTCAGGGTGTAGGCCTTGTCATGCTGGTCAAGCAACGTGAAGGGCGCGAGCGGTTCGCCCGGCTCCATGGCCGTGGCCAGCAATGGCAACAAGCTGAGCAACAAGGCAGCGGCGTATTTCATCGATAGGTTCCTCAAGGGCCAGGCGTTTCATGCAAGCGCCTATGGCAAAGCATAGTGGGAAAGTCTGCAGCCATACAGGTTGCCTGAACACGACCTGTAATACGACACCGACACCGGGGAGATTGTCTTTCCTCCAGCCACCGGCCACACTCTGCGAGCCAGCCAGCAAGCGGAGTTCAGAGTGCCCACGCCACGCCAGTTCAGCAAGAAGACCAGTACCAGCAACATGCTGCGGCTCAAGGCCAGCAGCGCCGACGCCCAGGCCCCTTATCAAGTCGATTTCGTGCTGCTCGAACACTTCTCCATGGCCAGTTTCACCGTGGCCATGGACGTGCTGGTCACGGCCAACCTGCTGCGTACCGACAGCTTCAGTTTCACCCCGCTGTCGCTGGACGGCGACCGCGTGCTCAGCGACCTTGGGCTGGAACTGGTGGCCACCGAATTGTCCCCCCAGGCGTTGCAGTCACCAGACCTGCTGGTCATCTGCGGGGGCTTGCGTACGCCGCTGAAATACCCGGTACTCGACCGCTTGCTGAGTGATTGCGCGGCCCATGGCATGGCCTTGGGTGGCTTGTGGAACGGCGCCTGGTTCCTGGGGCGCGCCGGGGTGCTGGATGACTATGGCTGCAGCGTTCACCCCGAGCAGCGTGCCAGTTTGTCCGAGCGCAGCCCGCAAACCCGCATTACTCCGGCCAGCTTCACCCTCGACCGTGACCGGCTCAGTGCCGCCAGCCCGAACGGCGCCATGGAACTGATGCTGGGGCTGGTGCGGCGCTTGTATGGTGACGGCCTGGCCGAAGGCGTGGAAGAAATTCTGTCGTTCTCAGGCGCCCGTTACCGCCAGGTCGGGCCGGGGGCCAAGAAGTCCATGAGCCTGCACCTGCGTACCATTGTCGAACTGATGGAGAACAACCTCGAAGAAACCCTCAGCCTCGACCAGCTGGCCGCCTACAGCGGGCGCTCACGGCGGCAGATCGACCGGCTGTTCCAGGCCCAGCTGGGCACATCGCCGCGGCGTTACTACATGGAGCTGCGCATTACCAAAAGCCGCAGGCTGCTGCAGTATTCCGACCTGTCGGTGATGGAAGTGGCGGTGGCTTGCGGCTTTGTTTCGGTGTCACATTTCAGCAAATGCTATGCGGCGTATTTTGGCTACCCGCCCTCGCGTGAGCAGCGGTTGGGCGACTGAGCAGGCTGGCGCAGCGTCAGGGGCGCTGCCCAACCTGGATGTAGCGCAGCACCGCATCACAGATCATCGCCTTGTGCCGCAGCTTGACCTGGTCCTCCGACAGGTCTATCTGGAAGATCTCGCCAAAGGTATGCCGGTTGGACACCCGGTAAAAACAGAACGAGCTCATCAGCATGTGCAGGTCGATCACCTCGATACCGCTACGGAACACCCCTTCTTCTACCCCGCGGCGCAGCGTGTTGCCCAAGGCTTCGAGCACCAGGCTGCTCATTTCGCGAATAGCCGGGGACTGCTTGACGTATTCGCCGTAGTGGATGTTTTCGGTGCAGATGATCCGCACGAAGTCGACATTGCGGTCGTGGTGGTCGAAGGTGAACTCCACCAGCCTGCGGATCGCCTGGTCCGCCGGCAGCGACTCCAGGTCCAGGCTTTGCTCGGTCTTGCGAATATCGCCGTATAGCTTGACCAGGCACTCGCAATACAACTGCTCCTTGCTGCCGAAGTAGTAGTAGATCATGCGCTTGGACGTAGCCGTGCGTTCAGCGATGGCGTCTACTCGAGCCCCGGCCAGCCCTTGCTGAACGAATTCGTGGATGGCGGCCTGGAGGATATCCTCGCGGGTTTTCTCGGGGTTGTTCTTGCGCGTTCTGCGCCCCCCTTCGGTTTCAGGCTGGCCAAGGCCGACTACGGAATCACTCATACCCACTCACAGGCTGTTTATTGGAATGTGGGGGATTATCCGTGAGCACGGCCGTGCAGGGAAGCACGCTGTTGCGACTAGCGCTGGGCCGTGACCGGCTCTGCTGGCGGCGTCAGGTGCAAGACACGGTCGCGTCCGCCCTCGGCCAGCAGATAACCGCCTTTGCCGTCGGCGATGATGGCCTGGGGCGCCTTGAGAAACGTCAGCACCGTGTGCTGGCTGCCGTCGGCAGCGATGCGCAGCAGCCGGGCGCGGTGCGTGTTGTCCTCGCTGATCCACAGGCCACGCTGGTCACAGTACAGGAACGTGGGGTTGCGCAAACCGTCGACCACCACCGGGTCGTTGCCATCGGCGGCCAGGGCGCGCACGATGCCCTTGGCTTTTTCGGTGTACAACAGGTCGCCCCGACAGCGTGTCAGCCCTTCGGTTTCTGTCAGGCCGGAACGCAGCACGTCCAGTTGCCCGCTCTGCCAGTCGTAGCGCATCAGGCGGCCGTTACCTTTGCGGTCTTCGATGGCATACAGGTGCTTGCCGTCGTTCCACAGCCCTTGCACGCTGTCGCCCTCGAACAACCGCGTGACCTTGCCATCGCGGGCCAGGCTGACGGGCGCGGCACCGCCCTCCTGGCTGAATACCCAACCGCCCTGGGCCGCGACCATGCCGTCGGGTTTGGACAGGTTATCGATGACTACCACCCGGGCGCCGTCGGCGGCGATCTTGAGGATGCTGCCGCGGCCGTCGTCCAGCTCGCGGCTGACCAGCAGGCTGCCATCGGCTTGCGGCAGCAGTGACGCGGCCTTGGTCACGTCACTGTGCAGCACACCGACTTTCCAACCTGCCGCGGCCTGCACCGGATAGAAGCTTTGCCAGGCGAAAAAGCCCAATGTGGCCACGAGCAGGCCAGTGGTGGCGGTGAAGGCGATTCGGGTGCTGCGCTTGCGCAGGATAGACGGCATAAGGGGGGCTCCTTGGAAATGCCGGGGGATCCTAACAAGGGAATGTGAAAAATATGTCGGAATTATCTGCTCGGCAGCCCCTGCGTGCGAACGCGCATTCAGCGATCGAATCCTGGGTATTCCAACATTTAATTTGTGCATGGCGCGCGCTCGACCCTATTCTGTCGCCACATCCCCTGCGCCGCACCGGCCGGTGCGGTTCACGGCACGGGGAGAGAACAACAAGTCGAGATTGTCCATGTCGAACCATTCGTACTTCGCCCCCCACGGTGGGCACCCGGCTCAAACCGAGCTGCTGACTGACCGTGCCATGTTCACCGAAGCCTACGCCGTCATCCCCAAAGGCGTGATGCGTGACATCGTCACCAGCCACTTGCCATTCTGGGACAAGATGCGCATGTGGGTCATCGCCCGCCCGTTAACCGGTTTTGCCGAGACTTTCTCGCAGTACATCGTCGAAGTGGCCCCGGAAGGCGGCAGCGAACGCCCTGAGCTGGACCCTGATGCCGAGGCCGTGGTGTTCATCGTCGAAGGCGAACTGGACATCACCGTCGAAGGCAAGCACCACACCCTGGTGCCAGGCGGCTACGCGTTCCTGGCGCCAGGCGCCGAGTGGAGCCTGCGCAACAACAGCAAAGCCAATGTCACCTTCCACTGGCTGCGCAAGCACTACCAGAAAGTCGAGGGCCTGGACGCACCTGAGTCGTTCGTGACCCACCGTGACAACGCCACCGTCATTGAAATGCCGGGCACCGAAGGCCGCTGGGTCACTACCCGCTTCGTCGACATGGCCGACATGCGTCACGACATGCATGTGAACATCGTCACCTTCCAGCCCGGCGGCGTGATCCCGTTCGCCGAAACCCACGTGATGGAGCATGGCCTGTACGTGCTGGAAGGCAAGGCGGTGTACCGCCTGAACCAGGACTGGGTCGAAGTGGAAGCCGGCGACTTCATGTGGCTGCGCGCCTTCTGCCCGCAAGCCTGCTACGCAGGTGGCCCAGGCAAGTTCAGCTACCTGCTGTACAAGGACGTGAACCGTCACGTGCACCTGACGCTGAACCCCAAGCGCTGAGGCACCGGGGCGCAGGGCGCCCTGCTCCCGACACAAGGCCGCCCCCGCAGGTTTGCGTGAACCTGCAGGGGCGGCCTTGTTTCAGGCGCACGGGCAAGCGTTTACTGCACGACCCCGCAGGCCACCCGGGCTCCACCGCCACCCAGCTTCTCGGGGTGGTCGCTGTGGTTGTCACCGCCGGCGTGCACCATCAGTGCATGGCCTTTGAAATCGGTGGCCTTCAGCCGCGGCGCGAGGACCGGATAGGTGGCCTTGCCATCGGCCCCCACATACAGAGCCGGCAAGTCGCCACGATGACCGCTGTCATCATAGGGGCCTTTGTGGGCGTTGCTGGAATCCGGGTCCCAATGCCCGCCCGCAGCGCCCGCTGGCACAGGCTTGCCGCCTTCTTGCGCCGGTGCGCACGAGGCGTTCTGGTGGAGGTGGAAGCCGTGCACACCTGGCGGCAGGTCCTTCAGGTCGGGGATGAGCAACGTGCCATATTTGTTCTGCTCGATGCTGATAGTGCCAATGGACGTGCCAGGGCCGTCGGGCCCGGCCAGCTTGAGTTCGACCGTTTCGGCCGCCTGGGCCAACCCGGCGCTGGCCAGTAAAGCGACAAATGCAGCTGTTTTCATAGTGCGTCTCCATGGCTTGGGTTGCTGGGCGTACTGCCCACGTTAACGGTGGGACTGCACGGCCCTGCCAGACATTCCATCGCGCCACAGCCTGAAACACTTTTCTTGTTGGGCTAGATGCCGCCCCCGGCCAGCAATTGAGTCATGACCTCGGCCAAGGCCTTGACCATGATGTCAGCGGTCGGCCGGTGAACAATGACGATTTCATAGCTATCGATCTCCGGCAGCCCCTGCCCCTCGCCCAGCACCCGGTGCTCGCCTGTCGCCGCGCGCGGCGGGAGCAAACTGACGCCCATGCCATCGGCCACGGCCGCCTGGATGCCACTGAGGCTGGAACTGGTGAAGCTGATACGCCAGCGCCGGCCCATGCCCTCGATGGCATTGATCATGTCTTCGCGGTACAGGCCGCGTGGCGGAAAGGTCACCAGCGGAATCGGGTCCAGCTCGAACGCCGGCGCGCGGGCACTGTCGATCCACTGCAGGCGCTCTGGCCAGCATGCCACGCCCTCGCGGGTGTTGCGCCGCTGCTTGAGCAGCACCAGGTCGAGCTCACCGTTGTCGTAGGCCTGGCTGAGGTCGCGGCACAGGCCGCTGGTCACCTCCAGCTTTACCTGCGGGTGCAGGCGGCTGAACGCCGCCAGCGCATTGGTGGTCCGCCCGCCGACGAAGTCTTCCGGCACACCCAGGCGCACGGTGGTGCCGACCATGGCCCCGGCCAAGGCTTCGAGCATCTGGTCGTTCAGCGCCAGCATATGCCGGGCATAGCCCAGCAGGGTCTGCCCGGCGTCGGTTGGCAGCACGTCGCGGTTGCCGCGTACCAGTAACCGGTGGCCAACCATGTCCTCCAGGCGGCGAACCTTCTGGCTGATGGTGGACTGGGTGGAATGCAGGCGCGCGGCCGCGGTGGTGAAACTGCCGCAGTCGGCCACCACCACCGTGGCGCGCAACAGGTCAAGGTCGAACAGGGCCCTATTCGATTTCGCGCTATTGGACATCTTGGTATTCAACTAATGAATGACAAGACAGACTTCTATCACGCTATCCCAGGCCCTGCAACGCCCCGCTCAGTCGCCGAGGGCGACCCCTTCGCGCCGCGGATCGGCCCCTCCGGCCCAGCCGTCAGCCGTGCGCTGGATGATCTGCATGCCGCTGGTCATGGTCATTGGCGTGACCTCGTGGCCCCAGGCCGCCAACTGGCGGACCAGTGCCGGGCTGGCCAGCCCTGCTTCCACTTCCGTGCCGGCATTGCGGCTGCCGAAATTGGGCAGGCCGGCAGCCTGCTGCGGGTCCAGTTGCCAATCCAGCAGGCCGAGCAGTGCCTTGTTCACGTAACCGATGATCTGTGAGCCCCCCGGCGAACCCAGGCTGGCCACCAGCTCCCCGCCAGCGCGGGAAAATACCAGGGTCGGCGCCATGGCCGACAGCGGCCGCTTGCCAGGTTGTACCCGGTTGGCCACAGGCCGGCCACGCTCCTGCGCGATGAACGAAAAGTCGGTCAGGGTGTTGTTGAGCAGGAAGCCTCTGACCATCACGTGCGCGCCGAACGCGGCCTCGACCGAGGTGGTCATGGCCAGGGCATGACCGCTGTCATCCACTGCGCTCAGGTGCGAGGTAGAAATGCGCAGGGGCGAGCGGTCCGGTGCCAGGGCCAGGTCGACACCAGGCGGCTGGCCTGGGCGCGCACGCCTCATGCTGTGTGCCCCGATCAAGGCGGCGCGGCTGGCCAGGTAGGCCGGGTGGGTGAGGGCCTTGACCGGCACGGGCACATAATCGCTGTCTGCCAGGTACTGGGCGCGGTCGGCATACGCCAGGCGCTCGGCCTCGGCGACCAGGTGCACGGCCATTGGCGCTGCTTCAATGCCGGCCGGGGATGAAGTGGGCTGCGGCCGTAACCCAGCCAGGTCATGCGCAGGCATGGCCCGTTGAGCGGCTTCAAGGATGCCCAGGGTCTGCAACACCGTTACCCCGCCGGAAGACGGCGGCGGCACGCCGCAAATTTGCCAGGCCTTGTAGGGGCCGCATACCGGCTCGCGCTGCCTGGCCTGGTACAGCTGCAAGTCCTGCAGTGACAGGTAACCGGGATTGGCATGGCTGCGCACTTGGGTCACGATGGCCTGGGCAATCTCGCCGCTGTAGAACACATCGGCGCCGTGCGCAGCGATCAGCTCCAGGGTTTGGGCAAGCGCCGGATTGCGCAGGGTCGCCCCCACAGGCAAGGGTCTGCCCTGTTCATCCAGAAAGTAACGCGCCATGGCCGGTGACTGGGCAATGAACGGGTCACCGGCT
The DNA here is from genome assembly GCF_002454615.1 of Pseudomonas sp. UBA6699. NCBI lineage: Bacteria > Pseudomonadati > Pseudomonadota > Gammaproteobacteria > Pseudomonadales > Pseudomonadaceae > Pseudomonas > Pseudomonas sp. UBA6699. The sequence goes on along the minus strand of NZ_DKJF01000023.1, from coordinate 214,921 downwards.
ATCAACGTGTGCAAGCGCGGGGAAACTGCAAAGCCGCTGCGGGCCAAGGCGATGGCCGGTGCAAACAGGTCGCGCCAGGGCAGCTTGCCATAGCGCTGGTGGGCCATCTGCAACGCCCGCAGCACACCCGGCACCCCCACCGAGCGGCCACCGATCTGCGCCTGGCGGAACGGCATCGGCTCACCATCGGCCTGCAGGAACAGTTGTTCCGTGACCCCCGCCGGGGCTGCCTCGCGGCCGTCGAACGCCTGCACGCGCTCGCCATCCCAATACAGGATGAAAGCCCCACCGCCAATGCCACTGGACTGCGGCTCGACCAGGGTCAGCACCATTTGCATGGCGATGGCAGCGTCGATGGCGCTGCCACCGGCCCGCAGTATCGCCCGCCCCGCTTCGCTGGCCAGCGGGTTGGCAGCGGCCACCATGTGCCGGCTGGCGTGCACCGGCTGCAGGCCGGTGCGGTACCCGGAAGCCAGTTCCGGTGCAACTGGCAGCGCCTGGTCGGCCTTCGCCGCCCCGCTGGCGGCCAGCAGCCACAGGGCCACGAGCAGTGGCTTGGAAAATGTCATCGCGTGCTTCCTGCTTCACCCATTCAGCCCGCCACTGTGGGTCATGGCCAAACCCGAGTTCAAGCTTTTGCGCGATTTTCCTGGCTCCCGGCCTCGTCAGCGGGAGGCGGCAGCCTCAAACCACCTCTTCGAACGGCAGGCCCACATAGTTTTCGGCAATGTTCAGCAAACCTGCCGGCGAGGTCAGGAAGTACTCGCGATCAGCCTCTTGCATCTTCTGGTCCCAGGCGTCCTTGTGGCTGCCGAAGTCGTGCAGCAGTTGGGTCATGAACCAGCTGAAACGCTCGCCCTTCCATACCCGGCGCAGGGCCAGGGGCGAATACTGCTGCAACAGCTCGGTACGCCCCTCGCGGTACACCTTGAGCAGAATCCGGTACAGGTAGTTGACGTCCGAGGCTGCCAGGTTCAACCCCTTGGCCCCGGTTGGCGGCACGATATGCGCGGCATCGCCGACCAGGAACAGGTGGCCATACTGCATCGGTTCCACCACCAGGCTGCGCAGCGGCGCGATGCTCTTCTCCAGGGCCGGGCCTGTGACCAGGTCCGCTGCCACCTCGGCAGGCAAACGCGCTTTCAGTTCGGCCCAGAAGCGCTCGTCGGGCCACTCCTCGACACGGTCTTGCAGCGGCACTTGCAGGTAGTAGCGGCTGCGGGTTTGCGAACGTTGGCTGCACAGCGCGAAACCGCGGGCGTGGTGGGCATAGATCAGTTCATGGTTGACCGGCGGTGTATCCGCCAGCAGGCCCAGCCAGCCGAAGGGGTATACCCGTTCGTATTGTTTGAGCACACCCTCGGGAATGCTCTGCCGGGAAACCCCATGGAAGCCGTCACAGCCAGCAATGTAATCGCAATCCAGGCGCTGGACCTGACCGTCTTTTTCAAAGGTCAGGTAGGGCTTCTCGCCCTTGAGCTCATGCGGCTGAACATTGCTGGCCGAATAGAAGATGGGGGCCCCGTTGGCTGCACGGGCCTGCATCAGGTCACGGGTAACTTCGGTCTGGCCATAGACCATCACCGTCTTGCCGCCGGTCAGGGCCTTGAGATCCAGGCGCTGGCGGCGCCCGCCAACCAGCAGCTCGACACCTTCGTGCACCAGGCCTTCGCGGTCCATACGTTCGGCCACACCGGCCTCGCGCAACAGGTCGACCGTGCCCTGCTCCAGCACACCGGCGCGGATGCGGCCCAGCACGTACTCGGCGGTCTGGCGCTCGACGATCACCGTGTCGATACCGGCGTTATGCAGCAGTTGACCCAGCAGCAGGCCCGACGGGCCCGCGCCAATGATTGCAACCTGAGTTTTCATTGTTGTTGTCTCTGTTGGAACGATACCGGCCCTGCACTGGCGGTGGCGCGGCATCTGCTGTTAGGGTTTGCCTTTGCATTTTTACGGGCAAAACCCGCAACTGAGCTGTGCTATTCCATGCAAAACCTGCACTTTTACAAAAAACGTTCGATTAACGGACAGGCCAAAGCTGATGAAATCCACCCTACCCGGCGTTCCGCTGTTCAAGTTGTATGGGGAAAACCAGGCCTGGCCTGGTACCGACCTGCTGCACTGTGAGCCGATCCCGGCACGCAGCCGCCTGCACCACTGGGAGATCAAGCCCCACCAACATGCCGAGCTGTTTCAATTGCTGTACGTGCAACGCGGGCAGGCCCAGGTGGAAATCGAGGGCACCCGCACTGCCATAAGCGAAGCCGCGATCCAGGTGGTGCCCCCCCTGACCGTGCATGGCTTTCGCTTCAGTGCCGACATCCAGGGCCACGTGCTCACTTTTGGCGCCGCGCTGGTGGCCAACCTTGAGCAGCGCCTGGGCGCACCGCTGGCGGTGTTGTCCAAGCCGGTAAGCTACCCGCTGGGCCGGGATCGCGCGCACCTGCGCAGCCTGATCGAGACCTTGCAGCAGGAATACCAGGGCAACGCCCCATCGCGGGCCGCCATGCTGGAGGCGTTGGTGACCGCCCTGATGGTGTGGATCAGCCGCCGTCAGCAGCTTGGGCAGGCCCCGCGCACGCGCGATGAACGCGACCGCCAGTTGCTGGGGCAGTATTTGCGCCTGGTCGAAGCGCACTACCGCGAGCACTTGTCGATAGAGGCATTCGCCGCACGGCTGAATGTGCAGAGCCTGCAGTTGAACCAGCTGTGCCGGGCGCTGAGCGGGCAGACGGCGTTGCAAGTGGTGCACCAGCGCCTGTTGCTCGAGGCGCGGCGCAGCCTGGTTTACACACGCATGAGCATCGGCCAGTTGTCCGATAGCCTGGGGTTCAGCGACCCCACCTACTTTGCCCGCTGGTTCAAGCGCCTGAGTGGGCAAACGCCCAATGCGTATCGGCGGGCAGTGCAGCCTGAATGACCGGCCTGCCTGGCCCCAGGTCCGCAGGCCATGCCCACGCTCGCGCTTGCTTGACGTTTACGTCAAGCTGGCCTCAGGATACCCGGATACTTCCGCCCGAGCCCCAGCATGAGCACGCAGACCTACAGCATCTCCGACCTGTCCCGCGAACTGGACATCACCACCCGCGCCATCCGCTTCTACGAGGAACAGGGCCTGTTGAGCCCGGAGCGCCGGGGCCTGGAACGTATCTATTCGGCGCGCGACAAGGTCAGCCTGAAGCTCATATTGCGTGGCAAGCGCATCGGCTTTTCCCTGGCCGAGTGCCGCGAGCTGATCGAGCTGTACGACCCCACCAGCGGCAACCTCAAACAGCTCAACAGCATGCTGGCGAAAATCGCCGAACGCCGCGCCCAGCTGGAGCAGCAACTGCTCGACATTCACCAGATGCAACTGGAGCTGGACACGGCCCAGGAACGCTGCGAGCAAGCACTGGCCGCCACCCTCAACAACACAGACAACCGCTGAACGCCACAGGAAAACCACCATGTCCCTGCCCAACCACGTGCGCCTGGTCGAAGTCGGCCCCCGCGACGGCCTGCAGAACGAAGCCCAACCCATCAGCGTCAGCGCCAAGGTGCGCCTGGTAGACGACCTCACCGAAGCGGGCCTGGCCTACATTGAAGTGGGCAGTTTCGTGTCGCCCAAGTGGGTGCCGCAAATGGCCGGCTCGGCCGAAGTGTTTGCCGGCATCCAGCAGCGCCCAGGCGTTACCTATGCAGCGCTGGCACCGAACCTGCGCGGTTTTGAAGACGCACTGGCCGCAGGCGTAAAGGAAGTGGCGGTGTTCGCAGCGGCCACCGAAGCGTTCTCGCAGCGCAACATCAACTGCTCGGTCAGCGACAGCCTCAAGCGCTTCGAACCGATCATGGCAGCTGCCCGCAGCCACGGTGTGCGGGTGCGTGGCTATGTGTCGTGCGTGCTGGGCTGCCCCTACGAAGGCAAGGTCAGCGCCGAGCAGGTGGCACCGATTGCCCGCGAGCTGCGCGACATGGGCTGCTACGAGGTATCGCTGGGCGACACCATCGGCACTGGCACCGCCGGCGACACCCGGCGCCTGTTCGAAGTGGTGTCGGCGCAGGTGCCACGCGAGCAACTGGCCGGGCACTTCCATGACACGTATGGCCAGGCCCTGGCCAATGTCTACGCCAGCCTGCTCGAAGGCATCAATGTGTTCGACAGCTCGGTCGCCGGCCTGGGCGGTTGCCCGTATGCCAAGGGCGCCACCGGCAATATCGCCAGCGAGGATGTGCTTTACCTGTTGCAGGGGCTGGGCATCGAAACCGGCATCGACCTGGACCGGCTGATTGCCGCTGGGCAGCGCATCAGCCAGGTACTGGGCCGCAGCAACGGTTCACGGGTGGCGCGGGCGCGCATGGCGCAGTGAGTCATACAGGCGTCACATGGGTGTGGGTGTGGGTGAGTGTTACCGCCCCCCATTTTGCAGGGGAAAACCGGGTAACAGGGAAACAAATCGACAAAAATTCGGGCCAGGCAATTTTCCCGAATTTTGATAAGTCATTGATTATAAAGGGATTTTAAAAGTTGGCACGCTGCCTGCTATATCTTTCGTACAACAACAAAAAAAATGCGACACCCAATAAAAACAACAGATAACGACTCTGACATAACAAGAACAACACGGCAGAGGCGCAGCAAGCAGATTTTTTTGGAGTAGGCAGTCTTTCCAGGGGCCCGCCCCGCGGTCTGGCACAGAACAACAAAACTACCTCGAGGTAGCAGCAGCCAGGTTCGGATCAGCAATGATGAAAGCAGGTCAGCGCTCAAAAAAATACGTTTGCTCTTGACCCCGCATGGGGGTCGCCCGCAACACCAGGACACGCCGACAAAAACAACAACAGGCCAGTCCCAATAATAAAAAAAGAGCAGGCAACAACGCTTTGAGGGGAGCTTCGGCTCCCCTCAGTGCTTCCTGCCCTCTTCCTCCCTCTGTTTATCCTCGTTTTCCCCCTCGAATTTGTCCACCAGCACCGGCATCGTGGCCAGCACCAGCAGGGCCAGCACCGTGCTGATCAGCGCCGTGGCTTCGCGGCCCATGCCAGCGGCCGTACCAATGGCAGCGGTCATCCACAAACCTGCGGCCGTGGTCAGCCCCTTCACATGGCTGGTGTCCTTGCCGTTGCCTTTGAGGATGGTGCCCGCACCCAGAAAGCCGATACCGGCGACGATACCCTGTATCACCCGGCTCAGGGCTTGTGCATCGGCCCCGGCCATGCTCGGTGCCAGCACGAACAGCGCGGCCCCCAGCGACACCAGCATGTGCGTGCGTACGCCCGCCGACTTGCCCCTGTGTTCGCGCTCGAACCCCAGTACTGCACCGAGCACCGCTGCCATCAACAGCCGTAGAAGAATGCGCGTGACCTCACTCGCGTCGGTCACATCGGCGAATTCTGCCTGTATTACCTGCCAGATCAGCTCCATTGCCTGGTTCCCATGCTGAGCATTGTGCTACCTGCCCGGCAGTGCGCAGGGTGTGCCTGCAAGCAGCCGAGCCTGCTGTGTATAGACACAGACCGCCAGCCGCCGTGCAAAGTGCCACTCAGCCTGTCGATGCAACGACCCGGCCCCCCTCGCGGTCCACCCTGTAACCCACCCAGGAGGCCTGACCATGCCCGTTGAAATCGATGAAGCCACCCGCCGTTGCACCTTGACGGGTGAAAACCTGCGTATCGCGTGTGCTGGCCCGGATATCGAAATCATTACCGACGAACAGTTGCGCATGTCGGTGGCGCTGCACGACGACAAACGCGTGCCCATCACCGAAGCCGAGGCCGACGCCTTGACGGTAGCAGGTGCGGTGGATAGCCGCAGGCACCTCAAGGCCAGCGCTCCAGGCTCGGTGATCTAGGGGCCGGCGACGCCTGCGCGGTATCTGATATGGTTTTTGGTGCAAAATCTGAACCTGTGCTGCTAACAGTTTCGGCGCCATAGTGCTCATGCCTGATCGAGGCATGATGAGCACCCGCCCATGACTGACAGAATTCTTTGCACAGAGATCGACACCACCGCAGCCAGCGTCAAAACGCGCCGCACCGACAGCGGCATTTACACCCGCAGCTTCACCGGGCGGTACCGTAACCTGCGCGTGGGTTTCGCTGGCGCGCTTTTCTTGCTGTTCTTCGGCACCGCCTGGCTCGACTGGAACGGCCGCCAGGCGGTGCTGTGGGACCTGGCCAACAGCAAGTTCCACATCTTTGGCGCGACCTTCTGGCCCCAGGATTTCATTCTGCTGTCGGCGCTGCTGATCATCTGTGCTTTCGGCCTGTTCGCCGCGACCGTTTACGCCGGCCGGGTGTGGTGTGGCTACAGCTGCCCGCAAAGTACCTGGACGTGGCTGTTCATGTGGTGCGAAAAAGTCACCGAGGGCGACCGCAATAAGCGCATCAGGCTGGCCGCCGCCCCCTGGGGCCTGAACAAACTGGCCCGGCGCACGGCCAAGCACTGCCTGTGGCTGGCCATTGGCGTGGCCACAGGGCTGACCTTCGTGGGCTATTTCACCCCGATCCGCTCGCTGGCTGCAGAACTGCTGACCTTGCAATTGGGCGGCGTAGCGTTGTTCTGGGTACTGTTCTTCACCGCGGCCACCTACATCAATGCCGGCCTGCTGCGCGAGGCAGTGTGCCTGCACATGTGCCCGTATGCGCGGTTCCAGAGCGTGATGTTCGACAAGGACACCCTGGCAGTTGCCTACGACCCACGCCGTGGCGAGGCCCGTGGCCCGCGCAGAAAAGGCAGCAATGCTCGCGCCCAAGGTTTGGGCGACTGCATCGACTGTACCCTGTGTGTGCAGGTCTGCCCCACCGGTATCGATATCCGCGACGGTTTGCAGATGGCCTGCATCGGTTGCGCGGCGTGCATCGATGCCTGCGACGGGGTCATGGACAAAATGGGCTATGCCCGCGGGCTGATTGGCTACAAGTCCGAACACAGCCTGCAAGGCGGCTCCACCCACTGGCTGCGGCCACGCCTGCTGGGCTATGCCACTGCGCTGGTGGTCATGCTGGCAGCGCTGGTGCTGGCCTTGCAGCTGCGCCCGATGGTGTCGCTGGACGTGATCAAGGACCGCGGCCTGTTCCGCGAAAACGCCCAGGGCCAGATCGAGAACATCTACCTGCTCAAGGTCATCAACAAGACCGAGCGCACCCAACACTACGTGCTGCGCCTGCAGGATGCCGACGGCTTCACCTTGCAGGGCGACACCGCGCTGGTCATCCCCGCAGGCGAAATGAGCGAACTGCCGGTGTCGGTGGCAATGCTCGCCGAGCGGCCGACCAGCAGTTCGCAGACACTCAGTTTTGTCATCAGCGAACGTGACGACCCCGCCATACGCAGCGTGGCCCACAGCCGCTTCGTCGCACCCATGAACCGCTGATCCCTTACACTGCAACCACCTTGCCTGCCAGGCTTCGACAGAAGGCCAGAATGAAACGCTACGAACGCTTCGCCGACGATATTGCCGAACTGATCCGCTCCGGGGTGCTCGGCCCCGGCCAGCGGGTGCCCTCGGTGCGCTACGCCAGCCAGACGCACGGGGTCAGCCCGTCCACGGTGTTCCAGGCCTATTACCTGCTGGAACGGCGCGGGCTGATCCGCGCCAGGCCACGCTCGGGGTACTTCGTGAACGCCCACGCGCCGCGCCAGTTCAGCGAGCCGCAGCCGCTACAGCCGGCCAGCGAGTCCACCGATGTCGACGTCAGTGCCCTGGTGTTCTCCATCCTCGACTCGATCAAGGACCCCAACACCGTGGCGTTCGGCTCCGCCTTCCCCAGCCCCGAGCTGTTCCCGCTGCAACGCCTGTCACGCTCGCTGGCCAGCGCCAGCCGCAGCATGGACCCGCGCATGGTGGTGACCGACCTGTCACCCGGTAACCCGCAGCTGCGCCGCCAGATCGCGCTGCGCTACATGGTTGGCGGGCTGATGCTGCCCATGGAGGAACTGCTGATCACCAACGGCGCCCTGGAGGCGTTGAACCTGTGCCTGCAGGCGGTCACCCAGCCGGGCGACCTGGTCGCCATCGAAGCGCCCGCGTTCTATGCCTGCCTGCAGGTGCTGGAGCGGCTCAAGCTCAAGGCAGTGGAAATCCCGGTGCACCCGCGCCAGGGCATGGACCTGGACGTGCTCGCGCAAACCCTGGACAAGCACCCGGTCAAAGCCGTGTGGTGCATGACCAACTTCCAGAACCCGGTCGGCGCCAGCATGCCAGAGGCAAACAAGCAGGCGCTGGTACAACTGCTGGCACGGCACCAGGTGCCCCTGATAGAGGACGACGTTTACGCCGAGCTGTACTACGCGCAGCAGGCACCCAAGCCGGCCAAGGCATTCGACACCCAGGGGCTGGTGATGCACTGCGGCTCGTTCGCCAAGAGCCTGGCCCCTGGCTACCGCATAGGCTGGGTCGCGGCCGGGCGTTACGCGCAGAAAATCGAGCGGCTGAAGTTGATGACGTCCCTGTGTGCCTCAATGCCTGCCCAGGCCGCCATCGCCGACTACCTGCAGCACGGCGGCTACGACCGCCACCTGCGCAAGCTGCGCTACGCACTGGAAGGCCAACAGGCCAACATGCTCGCCGCTATCGCCCGGTACTTCCCGGCCCAGACGCGGGTCAGCCAGCCCTCCGGGGGTTACTTTCTGTGGCTGGAGCTGCCCGAGCAAATGGACGCCCTCAAACTGTTCCACATGGCCCTGGCTCAAGGAATCAGCATTGCCCCCGGCCCGATCTTTTCGCCCACCCGACGTTTCGGCAACTGCATTCGCCTGAACTACGGCAGCCCCTGGAACGCCGCCGCCGAACAAGCCATGGAAACCCTGGGGCGGATCATTCGGTCATTTTGAAGGCAAATGGCAATCAGGGTAACTATAGTAGTGCGATCCATTGCCCAGGGAGCTCAGCATGGTTCAGGACGATGCCGCTTCTCGCACACAGGCACTTCACGACAAAGTGCTCGAACTGGAGGCCCAAGTTGCTGAGATGCAACTGAAAGCGGACTGCCAGGATGTTTTGCTCCAGCACATGGAAGAGGGGTTTTGTGTATTGGAGCTGCTGGAGGATGATAACGGGCAGCTCTATGACTACCGCTACATCCTCAGCAATGAGGCCTGCCTTCGTCACACTGGCCATGCCAAACAGATGGGCCAGACCGCCCGTGAACTGATCCCGAACGAAGTCGATACCTGGCTGCCCCGCTTCGCCGAAGTGGCGCGCAGCGGCCGTGCGTTGCAGTTCGAAGAACGGCTGGCCGCGACCGATCGCTGGTTGAGCCTGTCGGTGCACCGGCTGGAGCCTGCCAGCGATAAACGCGTAGCCGTGATCTTTACCGGTATGCCAACCGCGCAAGTCAGCGTGCACCGGCTGCAGGCAATCAATCAGCAACTGGCCGAGCGTGTAGACCAGGCAGACGCAAACAACAAACTGCTGGGGGAATTGGTCGACCACAGCCTGGCCAATGTATTTGCTGCCGACTGCAACCTCAGGCTGCTGGCCATCAATCGCACAGCACAGGAAACGTTCCTGCGCTTGCGCGGGTTCGTCCCCCAGGTCGGCGACCACATTCCGCAGTTGCTGGCGCGCCAGCCCGATATCATGAGCCAGCTGGCACCGGTCTGGCCGCGCATAGTGGCGGGCGAGGCCTTCGTCGACAACATTGCCTTAGGGCCGCCTGAAGCACTGCGGCACTACGAAATCCGCTACAACCCGTTGCGTGATAACCGCTTGATGGTTCAGGGTGGCTACCTGTTCGCCTACGACATCACCGAGCGCATCAACGAACAGCAGCGCCTGCGCAAGATTGAAACTGCCCTGGTCCAGTCGCAGAAGATGGAAGCGGTCGGTCAGTTGACCGGGGGTATTGCCCACGACTTCAACAATTTCCTGGGCAGCATCCTGGCTGCCCTGGAAAGCGCCATTCAACGCCAGGATGAACAGCGCTACCCCGAAGCCGCGCGGTTGCTTGGCGCGGCCCGCCAGGACGCCCAACGGGCCGCGGCGGTGGTACAGCGGCTATTGGCATTTGCCCGCCAACAGGTACTGACGCCCCAGGCGGTGGACGTGCATCAGTTGCTGGCTGGCATGCGCGAACTGCTCATCAACTCGCTGCATGCGGGCATTCATTTCAACGACCAGACCCAGCCGGGTGCGTGGCCGGTTCGCGTCGACCTCTCGCAGCTGGAGAGCTCCTTGCTCAACCTGTGCATCAATGCCCGCGATGCCATGCCCTCCGGCGGCACGCTGTGCATTGGCAGTGCCAACCAGACACTGACCCACGAGCAGGCCCTCAGCCTGGACGTGCCGTGTGGCGACTATGTACGGATCAGCGTCAGCGACTCGGGCATCGGCATGCCAGCCAACGTGATGCAGCGAGCATCGGAACCGTTTTTCACCACCAAGCCGCTTGGCCAGGGTTCTGGGCTGGGGCTGTCAATTGTCTACGGCTTCATCCGGCAATCCAGGGGCCAGCTGCAAATCGACAGTGTGCCGGGTAAAGGAACCTGCATCGATATCTACCTGCCCAGGGACGACACCCCGGTGGCGGCCCCACCGGCGTTGCCCCAACCCCCACCGCCCATGCCTGCCAGAACGGCCAACCTGATCATGCTGGTGGAGAACCAGGAAACCATGCGCCTGGTCATCAGCGAAATTCTGCAGGAGCAAGGCCACGACGTGCATGCATTCGGCGATGGTCAACACGCCGTGGCCGCGCTGCACGGCGGCCTGCAGCCGGACTTGTTGATCACCGATATCGGCCTGCCTGGAGGGCTGGTTGGTCAGCCACTGGGCAACAGCCTGCCGGACACCACGCCGGTGGTGTTCATCACCGGCTATACCAGCGAGCAACCGGAGCTGCCCTCAGCACGTCGTTTCGCGGTCCTGCACAAGCCCTTCGAGCTGGCACAGCTCAGCGACCTGGTGGCGCGGATGCTGGCCGGCACGCCGTTGTCACGCTGAGCGGCACGGCTCAGCGCCGCCGCCCAGGTCGATGAACCTGCCGGTGGCATAAGAGGGAGGCGCAAGTGGCAGCCGACACCGCGTGCCAACCTGCACAACGGCATCAATGCCCCGCCGATGCCGGCCCCGCCTTGGCGGTGAACGGCGGCTTGGCGAACCACACCAACAGGATCAACCCGGCGAACACCCAGGTCATCAGGGTGAAGTAGTCAACCGTGGACATCATGTAGGCCTGCCCGTTGAGTATCTGCTCAAGCTGCGCATAACTCTGCGGGTTGGCCCCGCCCAGCTGTTCGAGGGTATGCCGCGTGGTCGGGTCGAACTGGCTGATGTTCTCGCTCAGGTAAGCATGATGCTGGTCCGCCCGGCGAATCCAGATCCAGGTGGTCAACGACGCCGCAAAGCTGCCGCCCAAGGTCCGCAGGAAGGTGGCCAGCCCCGAGCCGTCGGCGATCTGCTGCGGCGGCAGGTCGGACAGCAGGATGCTCAAGGTCGGCATGAAGAACAACGCGACCCCGATCCCCATGAACAACTGCACCAGTGCCACATGCTGGAAATCCACCTCGCTGGTGAACCCGGCGCGCATGTAGCAGCTGCCCCCGATTGCCAGGAACGCCAGCCCCGCCAGCACGCGCAGGTCGAAGCGGTGCGCGTACTTGCCCACGAACGGTGACATGATCACCGGCAGCAAGCCGATCGGCGCCACCGCCAGGCCCGCCCAGGTGGCGGTGTAGCCCATTTGCGTCTGCAACCACTGCGGCAGGATCAGGTTGATACCGAAGAACCCGGCATACCCCCCGACCAGCACCAGCGTGCCTACGCGAAAATTGCGGTGCACGAACAGCCGCAGGTTCACCACCGGGTGGCGGTCGGTCAGCTCCCAGATCACGAACACCGCCAGGAACACCACCGATATCAGACTACCGGCGATGATGAACGACGACTCGAACCAGTCCAGGTCGTTACCCTTGTCCAGCACCACCTGCAACGCACCCACGCCAATGATCAGTGTCAGCAGGCCGATGTAGTCCATCGGCTGGCGGCTGGTCACCACCGGCCGGGTGCGCATTTGCTGGCGCACCACTGCAGCAGCGAACAGGCCGATCGGCACGTTGATGAAGAAGATCCATGGCCAGCTGTAGCTGTCGGTGATCCAGCCACCCAAAATCGGCCCGGCAATCGGCGCCACCACCGTGACCATCGCCAGCAGCGCCAGGGCCATCCCCCGTTTCGCCGGCGGGTAGACGGCAATCAGCAGGGTCTGGGTCATGGGATACAGCGGCCCGGCCACCACGCCCTGCAGCACGCGGAAGCCGACCAGCTCCGGCATGGACTGGGCGATACCACACAGGAACGACGCCAGCACGAACAGCAACGTGGCCCAGATGAACAGCTTCACCTCACCAAAACGCCGGCTCAGCCAGCCGGTGAGCGGCAAGGCAATGGCATTGCTCACCGCGAACGACGTGATGACCCAGGTGCCCTGCTCGTAGCTGACGCCCAGGTTGCCGGAAATGGTCGGCAAGGCCACGTTGGCAATGGTGGTGTCGAGCACCTGCATGAACGTGGCCAGCGACAGGCCGATGGTGGTCAGCAGCAGGCTCGGCGGGGTGAACTGCGCTGCGGCGTTATCGCTCATCGCTGCGCCGTCTTGCCAGGGGCGCTGTTTTCGTGGATCAGCTTGGCAATCAGGGTATCGGCTTCGCCCAGCTGGCGGTCATAAACCTCAGTGGTATAGCTGGCCTTCTGCGGCGGTTGCTGGGCAAGGGTCGGGCCGCTCTGGTCGTGCAGGTTGACCTCGACCACGGTGGACAGGCCGATACGCAGCGGGTGGTCCTTGAGTTGCTCGGGGTTCAGGTGAATACGCACGGGCACCCGCTGCACGATCTTGATCCAGTTGCCCGTGGCGTTCTGCGCCGGTAGCAGGGCGAAGGCGCTGCCGGTGCCTGCGCCGAGGCTGTCGACGGTACCGCTGTACGTCACTGCGCTGCCGTAAAGGTCAGCACTGATCTCTACCGGCTGGCCAATCCGCATGTCGCGCAACTGGGTTTCCTTGAAGTTGGCGTCGATCCAAACCTGGTCCAGCGGGATCACCGCCATGGTCGCGGTGCCCGGTTGCAAGCGCTGGCCCAGCTGCACGGTCCGCTTGGCAACATACCCGGTGACCGGCGCCACCAAGGTAGTGCGCGCGTGGTCGAGGTAAGCCTGGCGCAGGTCGGCTGCAGCCGCCATGACCTCAGGGTGCGAAGACACCACGGTGTCGTCGACCAGGGCACTGCTGGTGCTCAGTTGCTGGCGGGCGCTGTTGACCGCGGCCTGGGCCACGCTCAGGTCATCGCGGGCGTGGGACAGCTCCTCGGCAGCGATGGCACCGCTGTCGGCCAGCACCTTGCGCCGGTTGAAGTCCTGCTGCGCCTTGCGCAGTTCGGCCTGGCGGGTCGCCAGCTGGGCCTTGAGCGAGTCGACATTGCTGTACAGTCCGCGCACCTGGCGCACGGTGCGCGCCAGGTTGGCTTCGGCCGACTGCAGGGCCACCTGGCTGTCGGCCGGGTCGAACTGCAGCAGCACCTGGCCGGCATGCACCAGGTCGCCGTCATCGGCGCCAATGCTGGTCACAGTGCCGGTGATCAAGGGGGTGATCTCCACCACGTTGCCGTTGACGTAGGCGTCGTCGGTGCTTTCATACCAGCGGCCGACCAGGCTGTACCAGGCCCAGGTGCCGATGCCGGCAAGCACCAGCAGCAACAGCAGGCCAAGCAGCCAGGCCTTGCGCTTGCGCGACGGCTCGGGCGCTGCGGAGGGTGTCGGGGTGTCTGTGGAAGTGGCCATGACAATACCTTGAAAATTCGTGACAGGGTTCAACGGTCGCCGAAGCGGCGCACCGTCAAGGGGTCGCCGGCATTGAGCAGGACCTTGGCCAACAGGCCTTCCAGGGTCTGCAACTCTTCTGGGGCCAGCACGCCGCACAGTTCGTTCATGGCGGCAGCGCCGATTTCCGGCAGGCGGTCGGCCAGGCGCTGGCCATCGGCCGTCAGCGCCAGGCGCACCTGGCGCCGGTCGTCGGCGCAGCGGTTACGCACGATCAGCTCCTTCTGCTCGAGGCGGTCGAGCATGCGGGTCATCGAACCGCTGTCCAGCCCGAGGTAGCGACACAGTTCGGCCGGCGTATCCACCTGGTACTGGGTGACGATGATCAACACCTTGAACTGGGCGGCGGTCACGCCCTCCGACTCCAGGTGCCAGTCGAGGATGCGGTCCTTGAGGATCGCCGCGCGCCCCAGCAGCATGCCAATGGCGCAGCTCTGGAAGTTTTCGGGGGAAAAATGGGCCATCGATGACCGCTCGGGGAGTTGTGTGAAAATATTACTGCCTAGGCAGTGAATGTCAAAGCTTTGATTAGCTTGCTATGCAAAATTTCATCATTCAGTGCGTTCGGTACCCACGGTCATGGCCTGCGCAAGCCCCGCCCTTGGCCAGGGCGCCACCCGCGTTGCTACTGCCGAGCTCGCAGCCCCAACGCTTCGACCGCCCCGCAGGCTATGGCCATGCCCACCAGCTCTGCCAGGCTGGTCGCCTGGAGCCGCTTCATTACCCGGCCGCGGTAAAGGTCGACGGTTTTCACACTGATGCCCAGGCGTTCGGCGATTTCACGGTTGCTCAGCCCTTGGGCCAACGGCACGAACACGTCACGCTCTCGCGGCGTGAGGCTGTCGATACGCGCCTGCACCTGCGCCAGCGCCTGATCGCCCTGGCGTACCCGCCCCGCGCGCTCCAGTGCGGCCTGCACACTGTCGAGCAGCAACTGATCGTTGTAGGGCTTTTCGATGAAGTCACAGGCACCCGCCTTGAACGCCCGTACCACGATGGGCACGTCGGCATGCCCGCTGACGAACACCACCGGCAGGGCCAGCCCATGCGCGTGCATGGCCTGCTGCACGGCAAGGCCACCGAGCCCCGGCATGCGCACATCCAGGAGCACGCAGGCAGGCCCGTCGTCGACGCACGCCTCCAGAAACGCCTGCCCGGTGGCAAATGGCAACGCCTGCAGGCCTACCGACTGCAGCAACCAGACAGTCGAATCGCGCATTCCCTGGTCGTCATCGACCACATAGACTTTTGCTTGCACCGCAGCTTCCCCTTAGCGCCTGCTGACTACCAGCCGGCAGCACAATACCAGACCACCGTTGTCTCCCACCCGCGCCCACAGGCTGCCGCCGAAGCCTTCGATCAGGCTGCGGCTCATGCTCAATCCCAGGCCCAGGCCATCCGCCTTGCTGGTGGTGAACGGCGTAAAAATTGCGTCCAGGTGTTCAGGCGCGACCCCTGTGCCCTGGTCGGCGACTTCGACCAGCACGCCGTCGCCATCCCGCGTTGCGCCAAGCAGGATATGCGATGGCCGCTCGCCGTGGTGTTCACGGTTGGCCTCTATGGCATTGCGCAGCAAGTTGAGCAGCACCTGCTCCAACAGCACCCGGTCGGCGTACACCGAAGGCAGTTGCGCGCTGACGCGTAGCTCGATCTGCACCTGGTCACGGGCGGCCTCCCAGGCGCACAGGCGCATGGCTTCGCCAGCCACTTCAGCCACGTCCAGCGCCTGCAGGCGCCGCGGCCCCTTGCGCAGGAACGCGCGCAGGCGGCGGATCACTTCGGCGGCATGGGTAGCCTGCTCGCTGATACGCTGCAGGCCCTGCCCCACCCGCTCCAGGGCCTGCGGGTCACGCCCCAGGCTGTGCAGGTAGCGCTGACTGGCGTTGGCATAGTTGACCACGGCAGCCAGCGGCTGGTTGAGCTCGTGGGCAATGCCTGAAGCCAGTTCACCCAGGGTGGCCAGCCGCGCGCTGTGCGCCAGGTTCTCCTGGGCTTCGATTCGCAAGGTGATGTCGCGAGACACGCTGACCACCTCCACTACCGCGCCCGTGTAGGTTTCGCGGATCGCCCGGCTGGCGATCTCGAACCAACGGTAGCCCCCGCTGGCCTGGCGCACCCGGCAGGTCATGGTGTGGTAGCCGTCCTGGTCCAGTGCAGCGCCGGCCTGGCGCAGCACCTGGCGGCGCTCACGCGGGTGCAGCAGGCCATGCACCAGCCTGCCACGCAGTTGCTCAGGCCAAAGGCCCAACAGACGATGGGCGGCCGGTGAGGCATCGAGAAAACGGCCATCGGGGCTGTGCCGCGAAATCAGGTCGGTGGTGTTCTCGATGATCAACCGGTACAGGCGCCTGGCGCGGCTGGCTTCGCGTGCGCCCTGGCGCTCTTCGCTGGCGTCACGGCAGCGGCCCAGCACCTGCTGGCCCTGGTCGTCCGGCATGAATGTCCAGAGCACGGTGCGCGCGCCGACCTGTACCTCCACGTCGCTGATTGCGCGGTGCTGGCGCAGGCAGGCGCGGACCAGCGCCGCATAGTTGGCCGGCAGCCAAGCAAGCAACGTAGGCCCCTCGGCAACCCAGGCCTGCAAGGCCGGGTTCAGCGCCACCACGCTGGCATCGGCGGCCAGCAGCAGGCTCGGTTGTGGGTCCATGGCCAGCAAGCAGGCGGCAGGTTGATCCACGTTGAAGGGCTCCTATCTAGTATTTCTACTATATTGCTATGGTCGATATTCCTATTACCATAGCCATTCGCGTAAAAATGCGACAGAGGGAGCGCCCCACCGTGCGCCTCCCTGTGCACCCTGAACAGAGCTAACAATCAGCCACCGGGGGCCAGGCAGCAGCCGCTGCGCCTGCCTCCCTTACAGGACTACCGCATGTCGATCTATGCCCAGGGCCTGCAGCCCGCTGCCGTCAACCATGTCGCCCTCACCCCGCTGAGTTTCATCGAGCGCACCGCCGCCGTGTACGGCGACTACCCCGCGGTCATTCACGGTGCCATCCGCCGTAACTGGCAGGAAACCTACCAACGCTGCCGACGCCTGGCCAGCGCCCTGGTCGGCCGCGGCATTGGCCGTGGCGACACGGTAGCGGTCATGCTGCCGAATATCCCGGCCATGCTCGAAGCGCATTTCGGCGTGCCGATGACCGGTGCCGTACTCAATACCCTGAATGTGCGCCTGGACGCCGAGGCCATTGCCTTCATGCTGCAGCATGGCGAGGCCAAGGTGCTGATCACCGACCGCGAATTCCACACGGTCATCGCAGCCGCCCTGGCCCTGCTCGAGCACCCGCCACTGGTGGTGGATGTGGATGACCCGGAATACGGTGAGGGCCGAGCAGTCAGCACGTTGGACTATGAAGCCCTGCTTGCCGAGGGCGACCCGGCGTTTGCCTGGGACTGGCCGGATGACGAGTGGCAGGCCATTTCGCTCAACTACACCTCCGGCACTACCGGCAACCCCAAGGGCGTGGTCTATCACCACCGTGGCGCGTACCTGAACGCCATTGGCAACCAGATGACCTGGGCCATGGGCCATCGCCCGGTGTACTTGTGGACCTTGCCGATGTTCCACTGCAACGGCTGGTGCTACCCCTGGACCATCACCGCCCTGGCCGGCACCCACGTGTTCCTGCGCCGGGTCGACCCGCAAAAGGTCCTGAACCTGATCCGCGAACACCGGGTCAGCCACCTGTGCGGTGCGCCGATCGTGCTCAATGCCCTGGTCAACATGCCCGAGGCAGCCAAGGCTGCCATCGAGCACCCGGTGCAGGCGATGGTGGCCGGCGCAGCGCCCCCGGCCAAGGTCATTGGTGCCGTCGAGCAAATGGGCATCAAGGTGACCCACACCTATGGCCTGACCGAGGTCTACGGCCCGGTGACCGTGTGCGCCTGGCACGAGGAATGGGATGCGCTGACGCTGGAAGAGCGTGCGCAAATCAAGGCCCGCCAGGGGGTACGCTACCCCACCCTCGACGGGCTGATGGTCGCGGACCCGCAAAGCCTCGAACCTGTGCCGCGCGATGGCAACACCCTGGGCGAGATCTTCATGCGCGGCAATACCGTGATGAAGGGCTACCTGAAAAACCCGGAAGCTACCGCTGAAGCCTTCCGTGGGGGCTGGTTCCATACCGGCGACCTGGCCGTGTGGCACGCCGATGGCTATGTGGAGATCAAGGACCGGCTCAAGGACATCATCATTTCCGGCGGCGAGAACATCTCCACCATCGAAGTCGAGGACGCACTGTACAAGCACCCGGCAGTGCTGGAGGCCGCCGTGGTAGCCCGCCCGGACGAAAAGTGGGGCGAAACCCCGTGCGCCTTCGTCGCCCTCAAGCCCGGCCGCGAAGACACGCGCGAAGCCGACATCAGCAGCTGGTGCCGCGAGCACCTGGCCGGGTTCAAGGTGCCGAAGACGGTGGTGTTCGGTGAGCTGCCCAAGACCTCCACCGGCAAGATCCAGAAGTACTTGCTACGCGACCGCGCCAGAACCCTCTGACCCCATGGGGCCTGTTCGCGGCTTGACCCACCTGCGCCCGCTGTTGCGCAAGCGGGATCAGCCGCGAAGGGCCAACCCTGATCTGCCATTTTTCCAGAGCCGCCGATGACCACCTACTCTGCCCCCCTGCGCGACATGCGCTTCGTACTGCACGATGTATTCAATGCCCCGGCCCTGTGGGCGCGCCTGCCGGCCCTGGCCGAGCACATAGACGCCGACACCGCCGACGCCATTCTGGAAGAAGCGGCCAAGGTCAGCAGCCAGCTGGTCGCCCCGCTCAGCCGCCAGGGTGACGAGCAAGGCGTGCGTTTCGACGCCGGCAGCGTCACCACGCCCGATGGCTTCCGCGAGGCGTGGAACACCTACCGCGAGGGCGGCTGGGTCGGCCTGGGCGGCAACCCGGCCTATGGCGGCATGGGCATGCCGAAAATGCTGGGGGTGCTGTTCGAAGAGATGCTCTACGCGGCCGACTGCAGCTTCAGCTTGTATTCGGCGCTGAGCGCTGGCAGTTGCCTGGCGATCGATGCGCACGCCAGCGAGGCGCTCAAGGCCACTTACCTGCCGCCCCTGTACCAGGGCCGCTGGGCCGGCACCATGTGCCTGACCGAGCCGCATGCCGGCACCGACCTGGGGTTGATCCGCAGCCGCGCCGAAGCCCAGGCCGACGGCAGCTACCGCATCACCGGCAGCAAGATTTTCATCACCGGCGGCGAGCAGGACCTGACCGAGAACATCATCCACCTGGTGCTGGCCAAGCTGCCCGATGCGCCCGCCGGTGCCAAGGGCATCTCGTTGTTCCTGGTGCCCAAGTACCTGGTTGACGCCGATGGCCGGCTGGGCGAGCGCAATGCTGCCCACTGCGGCTCGATCGAGCACAAGATGGGTATCAAGGCGTCGGCCACCTGCGTGATGAATTTCGACGCTGCCACGGGTTATCTGGTGGGCGACCCGAACAAGGGCCTGGCGGCCATGTTCACCATGATGAACTATGAACGCCTGTCGATCGGCATCCAGGGCATCGGCTGTGCCGAGGCGTCGTACCAGGCTGCTGCCCGCTACGCCAACGAGCGCCTGCAGAGCCGCGCCGCCGTGGGCCCGCAGCTGCAGGACAAGGCCGCCGACCCGATCATCCACCACGGCGATGTGCGGCGCATGCTGCTGACCATGCGCACCCTCACCGAAGGGGGCCGGGCGTTCGCCGCCTATGTGGGCCAGCAGCTCGACCTGGCGCGCTATGCCGAAGCTGCCAGTGAACGCGAGCAGGCCCAGCGCATGGTGGCGCTGTTGACCCCGGTGGCCAAGGCGTTCTTCACCGACAACGGCCTGGAAAGCTGCGTGCTCGGCCAGCAGGTGTACGGTGGCCACGGCTACATTCGCGAATGGGGCCAGGAGCAACGGGTACGGGATGTGCGCATCGCGCAGATCTATGAAGGCACCAATGGCATCCAGGCCCTCGACTTGCTGGGGCGCAAGGTGCTGGCGGACGGCGGCCAGGCACTGGCCAGCTTCGCCGCCGAGGTACGGGCGTTCAGCCTGGAAGCCCCACTGCACCGGGCAGCCTTGCAGGCAAGCCTGACGCGGCTGGAGGCCACCAGCGCGTGGTTGCAGGCACGCGCCACTGAAGACGCGAACCTGGTCAGTGCGGTGGCGGTGGAGTACCTGCAGCTGTTCGGGCTTACCGCGTATGCCTATATGTGGGCACGCATGGCGGCGGTGGCGTTGGCCAAACAGCATGAAGACAGCGGGTTTTACGGCGCCAAGCTGGCCTGTGCGGACTTTTTCTTCCAGCGCGTGTTGCCGCGCGAGTTGGCACTGGAGGCCAGCATTCGCGCAGGCAGTACCAGCCTGTACGGGCTGGCAGCAGCGCAGTTCTGACGGCGGGCGCGAAAGGTTCTCAAACGCTCAAAACCGTTGCAATTCCAGCGGAAAACCGGCACAACTGATAGTCATTCGCCATTACCCAGGTTCTCCGGGGCCCATGCGCAAGGGTAGAATGCGCAAAACCCGGAGCCGCAATGAACCAAGACCGCCTCAAGCCCGCCCCTGACGATGCGATCACCGACGCCGCCGCGCATTGGTGCATGCGCTTGCATGCAGAGGATTGCACGGCGGCCGAGCGCGAGGCATTCCTGCGTTGGCAGGCGGCCGACCCCAGGCATGCCGATGAGTACCAGGCCATGCTGGAAATCTGGCAAACCGCCGACCTGCTGCCGCGCACCGCCACGATCATGGACGTCAACCCAGCGGCCATCGCCATCAGGCGCCGGCGTAACTGGCGCCCCCTGGCTTCTGCCGCCGCCATCGCCCTGGCCGTGCTGCCACTGGCGGGCTGGTTCGGCTGGGAACAGGGTTGGTTGCCCAATCGCTACCAGCACTTCGAAGCGACTGACCACATGCAGAGCGTGGTCCTGAGCGACGGCAGCCAGGTGCAACTCAACCTGCACAGCGAGCTGACCTTCCTCAATTACAAGGACCAGCGCCAGGTCACACTCAAGCGTGGCGAAGCGTTCTTCAAGGTCTGGCACGACAGCAGCCATCCGTTCATCGTGCGCGCCGGCCGCGGCCAGACGCGCGTGACCGGCACCCAGTTCAACGTGTGGAAGTATCGTGATCAGGTCAAGGTCACGTTGCTGGAAGGTTCGGTGCTGGTCTCCAGCGACGGCAGCGCCGGCGGCTATCGCCTTGGCCCTGGCATGCAGGCCAGCTACCACAAGGGCGACTTCGAACCGCAACTGGAACAGAGCGGCGACGTTGGCAATAGCCTGGCCTGGCGCAGCGGCAAGCTGGTGCTCGACAACCTCAGCCTGGAACAGGCACTACCGGTGATCAACCGCTACCTCGACGCGCCGTTGCGGCTGGCCGATGCCAGCACCGGGCGCATCCGCATCAGCGGTGTCTACAATACCCGCGAGGTGGAACGCCTGGTCAACAACCTGCCCAAGGTGCTGCCGGTCTACCTGACCCGCAGCAAGGACGGCAGCACCGTGCTCAACCGCATTTCGCCGCCGCCTGGCAAAGGCTGACGCCCGCCCCGCCTTACAAAGTCATGGCCGCCAGCCAGCCGAACGCCAGCAACGGCAGGTTGTAATGGATGAAGGTGGGGATCACGGTGTCCCAGATGTGGTGGTGCTGGCCATCCACGTTAAGCCCGGAGGTCGGGCCCAGGGTGGAGTCCGACGCCGGCGAGCCAGCATCACCCAGGGCACCGGCAGTGCCGACGATGCATACCGTGGCCAGCGGGTCGAAGCCCAGTTGGACGCACAGTGGTACGAAGATCGCAGCCAGGATCGGCACGGTGGAAAACGACGAACCGATGCCCATGGTCACCAGCAGCCCCACCAACAGCATCAGCAAGGCACCTACGCCCTTGCTGTGGTCGATCCACTGCGCCGAAGCCTGCACCAGGCTGTTCACCTCGCCCGTGGCCTTCATCACCTCGGCAAAGCCCGAGGCGGCGATCATGATGAAGCCGATCATGGCCATCATCTTCATGCCCTCGGTGAACAGGTCGTCGGTGTCGCGCCACTTGACGATGCCCGACAACGAGAAGATCAGAAAGCCGACCATGGCGCCGATGATCATCGAATCGAGCAGCAGTTGCACGATGAACGCGGCCGCAATCGCCAGCCCGGCCACCAGCAGCGTCACCGGGTTGTACTGCACGCTCACCTGCTCCACCTGGGCAATGCGTGCCAGGTCGTAGTCGCGTTTCTTGCGGTAGCTGACGAACACGGCCAGCAACAGGCCGACAAGCATGCCGGCAGCCGGGATCGCCATGGCGTGGGTGACGTTGACGCCGCTCACGTCGACACCGGCGCGGGCCACGTTGGCCAACAGGATTTCGTTGAGGAAAATGTTGCCAAAGCCCACCGGCAGGAACATGTAGGGGGTAATCAGGCCGAAGGTGATCACGCAGGCGATGAGCCGCCGGTCGATGCGCAGGCGGGTCAGCACATACAGCAGCGGCGGCACCAGCAGCGGGATGAAGGCGATGTGAATGGGCAGGATGTTCTGCGACGACACCGCCACCGCCAGCATCAGGCCGATCATCAGCCACTTGAGCTTGCCAGCATTGGCATGGCCCTGGCGGTCGATCATGGCCAGGGCGCGGTCGGCCAGGGCATGGGCCAGGCCGGACTTGGCGATCGCCACGGCAAAGGCGCCCAGCAATGCATAGGACAAGGCCACCGTGGCGCCACCACCGAGGCCGCCGTTGAAGGCCTTGAGCGTGCCTTCCATTCCCAGGCCACCGGTCAGGCCGCCGACGAGGGCGCCAATGATCAGGGCGATGACCACGTGCACGCGGGACAGGCTGAGTATCAGCATGATGCCGACCGCGGCGATCACTGCATTCATGGTGGGCTTACCTCTTTACGACAGAAAAAAGCGCGAACTCTGAAGCAGTGGGCGGCAGATGTCAAAATTGCCAGGTTGCGGCGGATTTCACCGGGGACAAATTTAAATTGAATGTTTGAATAAAGAAAAATCCTACAGCGCCGATACGGTGATGTTGGGGCCACTTGCCTGCCCCCACGACCTGCCCACCCTGCCCAAAGCCATAACCCTTACTGCATTGAAAAAGGGAACCGCCCCATGCCTTTGCGACAACTCTCCATCCAGTGGAAGATCACCCTGCTCGCCGGCCTTTGCCTGGCCAGCATCGTCACCCTGCTCGTCGGCCTGTCGCTGTACCGCATGGACCACAGCTCGGACCTGGTCAAGGCCAGCAGCATGCAGATGTTGACCGAGGCGGCGCAGTCGCGCATCGAGTCGCAAGGTGAAGTACAGGCGTTGAACATTCGCCGCCAGTTCATGGACGCCTACCAGTACGGTGCCGGTTTCGCCCGCCAGGTGCTGTTCCTGCGCGAACAGGCCGAAAAGCGCTTTCTCGATGCCTTCGACCTGCGCGAGGACATGACGCGCCAGGTACGCGCCGCCTTGCAGGCCAACCCCGACCTGCTTGGCCTGTCGCTGGTGTTCGAGCCCAATGCACTGGACAACAAGGACAACCTGTTCGCCGACAAACCGGAACTGGGCAGCAACGAGACCGGGCGCTTCGCCCTGTACTGGTCGCAGCCGCGTGCCGGCCAGCTGACGGCCATGGCACTGCCTGAACATGACATGGCCAACACCGAGATCGGCCCCAGTGGCCAGCCGGCCAACACCTGGTGGGTATGCCCGCGCACTACCGGCAAGGTGTGCGTGGTGGAGCCGTACTTCTATGCCATCGACGGCCAGCAAGTGCTGATGACCAGTATCGTTTTCCCGCTGACGGTCAATGGCAAGATCATCGCCACGCTGTCCATCGACATCAACCTCAACAGCCTGCAGGCACTCAGCGAAGAGGCCAGCCGCAACCTGTACGAGGGCCGCACCCGGGTCGGCATTCTCAGCCCGGTCGGCTTGCTGGCCGGCTACAGCGCCGACGCCAGCAAGCTGGCCCAGCGCGTCGACCAGGTCGACCCGGCCCATGGCGCCGAACTGGTGCGCAGGCTGGCCGCTGGCAAGCTGAGCATTCTGCATGACCAGCAGCGCCTGAAAGTGCTTGCCGCGTTCCGGCCAATCCCTGATGCCCAGCCCTGGGGCGTGTTGCTGGATGTGCCGGAAAATGCCCTGACCGGCCCCGCTGAAGCACTGAAGCAGGAACTGGACACACTGAACACCAGCGGAACCTTGCTGGAACTCGGCCTGGGCCTGGCTGCCGCGATCGCCGGCCTGCTGTTGGTATGGCTGATGGCGCGCGGGGTCACCCGGCCGATTCTTGGCGTGGCCGCCATGCTCAAGGATATCGCCAGCGGCGAAGGTGACCTCACCCGGCGCCTGGCTTACCAGAAGCAGGACGAACTCGGTGAACTGGCCGGCTGGTTCAACCGTTTTCTCGACAAGCTGCAACCGACCATCGCCGAGGTGAAACGCTCGGTGCAGGCCGCCCGGGGTACCGCCGACCAGTCTTCGGCGATCGCGACTGAAACCAGCGCCGGCATGGAGCAGCAGTACCGCCAGGTCGACCAGGTAGCCACCGCTTCGCACGAAATGAGCGCCACCGCCCAGGATGTGGCACGCAGCGCCGCCCAGGCCGCCCAGGCGGCACGCGATGCCGACCAGGCCACCCGGGAAGGCCTGGCGGTGATCGATCGGACCACCAGCAGCATCGACGCCCTGGCCGCCAACATGAGCGATGCCATGGCCGAGGTCGAGGGCCTGGCACAGAACAGCGAGAAGATCGGTTCGGTGCTGGAAGTGATCCGCTCGATTGCCGAACAGACCAACCTGCTGGCGCTCAACGCCGCCATCGAGGCAGCACGCGCCGGCGAGGCCGGCCGGGGCTTTGCGGTGGTTGCGGACGAGGTGCGCAACCTCGCCCAACGCACCCAGGAGTCGGTGGAAGAAACCCGCCAGGTGATCGAGGCGCTGCAGAACGGCACCCGCGAAGTGGTCGGCGCCATGGACCAGAGCCACCGCCAGGCGCAGGGCGGTGTCGAGCAGGTCGGCCAGGCGGTGACCGCGCTGCAGCGCATCGGCCAGGCGGTGACGGTGATCACCGACATGAACCTGCAGATTGCCTCGGCCGCCGAGGAACAAAGCGCGGTGGCCGAGGAAATCAACAGCAACGTGGCCACCATTCGTGACGTGACCGAATCGCTGTCCGGCCAGGCCAATGAGTCAGCCCGGGTCAGCCAGTCGCTGAACAGCCTGGCCAACCAGCAGCAGGCGCTGATGGACCAGTTCCGCGTCTGAAGCATTGGGGGCGCCAGTGGCCCCCAGGGCAACCTCGTCGTCTACACTTGCCGCACTGTCGACGACGAGGTGCACATGAAAACAATCCCCGCGCTCCTGGCCGGGCTGCTGCTGACGGTTGGCCTGGCCAGCACCGATAGCGCAGCAGCGGCCGACCAGCCCGCCCCCATTCATTTCGGCGCCATCAGCTGGGAAAGCGGCGCACTCACCACCGAGATATTGCGGCTGATTGTCGAGCGCGGCTACGGCTACCCCACCGACACCCTGCCCGGCAGCACGGTCAGCATGGAGGTGGCGCTGGCACGTAACGACCTTCAGGTCATCGCCGAGGAGTGGGCCGGGCGCAGCCCCGCCTGGGTCAAGGCCGAGCAGGCCGGCCAGGTGTTCGCCCTGGGCGACACGGTAAAAAATGCCGAAGAAGGCTGGTGGGTGCCGGCCTATGTGATCGAGGGCGATCCTGCCCGTGGCATCAAGCCCAGTGCCCCCGACCTGCGCCAAGTCCAGGACCTCAAGCGCTACCCGCAGGTGTTTCGCGACCCCGAGTCGCCCGACAAAGGCCGCTTCCTCAACAGCCCCAGCGGCTGGACCTCCGAAACCGTGAACAGCCAGAAGCTCAAGGCCTACGGTTTGAATGAGCTGTACACCAACTTCCGCAGTGGCTCCGGTGCCGCCATGGATGCTGAAATCACCTCGGCCATCCGCCGTGGCCAGCCCGTGCTGTTCTACTACTGGAACCCTACCCCCCTCATGGGCCGTTACAAGCTCGTACGCCTGCAAGAACCCCCGTTCGATGCCAACGCCTGGGCCACCCTCACCGATGCAAGCAACCCCAACCCCCAAGGCAGCCAGTCACTTCCGGCGAAATTGTCGATCGGGGTGTCCAAGGCGTTTCGCGATGGCTATCCAGACCTTGTGCGTGTCTTCGAGCAGGTCGACTTGCCAATCCAGCGCCTGAACCAGGCGCTGGCGAACATGAGTGAAAAGCGCACGCCACCGCGCGAAGCCGCGCTGGCCTTCCTGCGCGATAACCGCGAGGTATGGAAGGCCTGGCTGCCCGCCGATATCGCCGCCAAGGTCGAGGCCAGCCTGTGAGCGACGGTTTCCCTCAAGCCTTGCAGTTTTCCATCGCTGACAGCGTCAACCGCGTGGTCGACTGGCTGGTGTTGCACTACGGCGACCACTTGCGCAACGTGTCCGACCAGTTGCTGCAGGTGCTGGTCGGGCTGGAGAACCTGCTGCGCCTGGTGCCTTGGTGGCTGCTGCTGGCGATGGTCGGCCTGCTGGCCTGGCACGCCAGCCGCAGCCTGCTGCGCAGCGTGGTGCTGGTGGCCCTGCTGGCACTGATCGGCATGCTCGGGCTGTGGGACAAACTGCTGCAGACCCTGGCCTTGGTGCTGGTGAGTACGGGTTTGTGCATACTGGTTGGCGTACCGCTGGGCATCCTGCTGGCCGCCCGGCCACTGGCCAGGCGGTTGTTGCTGCCGGTTCTGGATGTGATGCAGACACTGCCGGCGTTCGTGTACCTGATCCCGGTGCTGATGCTGTTTGGGCTGGGCAAGGTGCCGGCTGTATTCGCCACCCTGATCTATGCCCTGCCACCCTTGGTGCGCCTGACCCAGCTGGGCCTGAGCCAGATCGACCCGTCGTTGCTCAAGGCCGCCCATGGGCTGGGCGCCAGCCGCTGGCAGCGGTTGCGGCGCATAGCCCTGCCGCTGGCGCTGCCCAGCATCATGGCCGGGCTGAACCAGTCGGTGATGATGGCCTTGTCGATGGTGGTGGTGGCGTCGATGATCGGCGCGCGCGGCTTGGGTGAGGATGTGCTGGCCGGTATCCAGACCTTGAACGTAGGCCAGGGTGTGGAAGCCGGGCTGGCGATCGTCGCCCTGGCCATGGTTATCGACCGCATCAGCCAGGCCTACGGGCGCGGTGCGCGCTGAACGGCGCGGCGGGGCCGCTTGACCGCGTACCCGCCAACCCCGGCTCAGCCCAGGAACAGTGTGTAGGCCGGGTTGTCGGTCTCATCCCAGTACTGGTAGCCCATGGCATCCAGCGCCGTCGGCAAGCCCGCCAGCTCTTGCGCCGGCACTTCCAGGGCGGCGAGCACCCGGGCCAGGTCCGCGCCATGGTTGCGGTAATGGAACAGGCTGATGTTCCAGTGCTTGCCCAAGCGCTCCAGAAAGCCCAACAACGCCCCTGGCCGCTCCGGGAACTCGAAGCGCAGCACCCGCTCAGCAGCCCCTGAGGCGGCATGACCGCCCACGGTATGGCGCACATGCAACTTGGCCAACTCGTTGTCGGTCAGGTCCTGTACGGCGTAACCCTGCCCAGCCAGGCTGGCCAGCAGTTGCTTGCGCGGGTCGTGCACCGGGTGGGTCTGCACCCCGACGAACAGGCGCGCCTGCTGGCCGGGGTAGTAGCGGTAGTTGAACTCGGTGATCTGGCGTTTGCCCAGTGCCTGGCAGAACGCCCGGAAGCTGCCGGGTTGCTCCGGGATGGTCACCGCAATGATTGCCTCGCGCTGCTCGCCCAGTTCGGCGCGCTCGGCCACATGGCGCAAACGGTCGAAGTTGACGTTGGCGCCGGAATCGATCGCCACCAGGGTCTGCCCTTGTGCACCGTGCTGCGCCACATACTGCTTGATCCCGGCCACCGCCAATGCGCCGGAAGGCTCGGTGATGGAACGGGTGTCATCGTAGATATCCTTGATCGCTGCGCACAGCTCGTCACTGCTCACCGTCAGCACCTCGTCGACGAAATGCCGGCACAACTCGAAACAATGCGCGCCGACCTGCGCCACCGCCACCCCATCGGCAAAGCTGCCCACCTGCGGCAGGACCACCCGCTCCACTGCAGCCATGGCCGCTTGCAGGCAATTGGAGTCGGCCGGCTCGACGCCAATCACCTTCACTTCGGGGCGCAGGTACTTCACGTAGGCGGCGATACCGGCGATCAGGCCACCGCCGCCCACCGGCACGAAGATGGCGTCCAGCGCACCCGGGTGCTGGCGCAGTATTTCCATGGCCACCGTACCCTGGCCAGCGATGACATCGGGGTCATCGAACGGCGGCACGAAGGTGGCGCCGGCCTGGTCGGCCAGTTTCAAGGCATGGGCCAGGGCATGCGGGAAGCTCTCGCCGTGCAGCACCACACGGCCACCGCGCGAGCGCACCCCCTCCACCTTCAACGACGGTGTGGTGGTGGGCATGACGATGGTGGCCTGCATGCCCAGGTGCGCAGCTGCCAGGGCCACGCCCTGGGCATGGTTGCCCGCCGACGCCGTGATGACCCCGCGCTCGCGTTGCGCGGTGCCAAGCCGCGACAGGCGGGTGTAGGCACCGCGGATCTTGAACGAGAAAGTCGGCTGCAGGTCTTCACGCTTGAGCAACACCTGGTTACCCAGGCGGGCAGACAAGGCCGGGGCAGCTTGCAGCGGCGTTTCGATAGCCAGGTCGTACACCGGCGCGGCAAGAATGCGCCGCACATGCTCCGACAGCAGTTGCTGGGGGGTTGCTGGGGTACGGTGGGTGCTGAAGCTGGTCATCGATGACTCCTTGGCGTTTTTACGTTGCCCAGGAGTCAGAGAGAAAAAACCCGCCTCCAGGGCGGGTTCGGTGCACGTACGCGCTAGCCCGCCAAGCTGATAATGGCGGTAATAATAATGGCGTTCACGTGCAGGTAGGTGTTCATAGGCCAGGAACTTAGCCTGCCGCGCAGGCTCACGTCAACACTTGGCTTGCTGCGCCGACAGCGGCACATCGAACACTTTGTCGAAGCCCCACTGGAACACGAAGGCGTAGACGAAGAAGAACACGAACAATGCCAGGTTGGTGAGCAGCGCCGCCCACAGACTGACGTTCAGCCAGTAGGCCACCAGCGGCAGCAGGATCAGCACCAACCCACCCTCGAAACCCAGAGCGTGCAGCAGGCGCCGGGTGAACGTACGTTCACGCCGCTGCTGGCGCGCCTCCCAGCGCTCGAACACCCAGTTGTAACCCATGTTCCAGCTCATGGCGATGCCTGACATCAGCACCGACAGCACTGTGGATTGCGCCATGCCGGCGCCGAACGCCAACGCCAGTGCCGGGGCCACGCAGGCGACGGCGAAGGCCTCGTAAAGAATGGCCTGAACGATCTTGCGTGCCTTGCCTTGCATGTTCAGCTCCCTGGCTTGAAGAACTGTAAACCTACAAGAACTGGCCGAGAAGAAAAAGCCTGTACGCCCCTGCCGCCTGCTAACGGGCAGGCAAGCGGATGCGGAACTGCGCCCCGCCCAGCGCCGACTGTGCGACAGTCAACGTACCGCCCTGGCCCTCGATCGCACGCCGGCTGATCGCCAAGCCCAGGCCAAAACCACCGGTGTTCCGGTCACGGCTGCGGTCCAGCCGGTAGAACGGCTGGAAGATCCGCTCCCGCTCCGCTACCGGAATGCCGATACCGTCGTCTTCCACCGTCAACAGGCACGCGCCGTCCTGGTCCAGGCACAAGCGCAGCAACAGGCTCTGGTCACAGTAACGCATGGCATTGCGCACCAGGTTCTGCACAGCCCGGGCGGTAAGCCGCGGGTCCAGCACAAAGCGGGGTAGCTCGCCTTCGGCGCGAACTTCCCACTGGATGCCACGGCCATCGAGCTCCTCGGCGAAGCCCCCCAGCACGCTGTCGACCAGTTCCAGCAACGACACCTCGACCCGCTCGCGGGCCTGGTCGGCGTTGTACAGCCGGCTGTACGACAACAATTCCAGCACCAGCTCATCCAGCTCGCGCACATGGCCAACCAGTTCCAGCAAGCGCTTGCGGCTGGCTGGCGGCACTTCGTCGAACAACAGCACCAGGCCGAAGTCGAGCCGGGTCAACGGCGTACGCAGCTCGTGCGACACCGCATTGAGCAGCTCGCGTTGCTGGTTGACGTGCCGCTCAAGGTCGCTGGCCATGGTATCGAACACCCCGGCCAGCTCACCGATGTTGGAGTGCGGCGAGATGTGCGTACGCTCGGCCATGTGCCCCTGGCCCAGGCGCCGTGCGGTTTCCTTCAGGCGCTCCAGGTCACGCCAGTGCGGCCACACCCACAGCAGCAGGCAGCCGAGCATGGCGGCACCGATCAAGACGGTCACCCCCCAGGACAATACGTTGATGTCGAACGGGTCGGGCGGCGAATGCAGCTCTACCAGCCACTGTTTGTCCAAGGGGGCCAGCACGGTTTCGTAATAGCCCCACTCGCCAATGCGTACCGCGTGCAGCCCCTGCGCCAGGCGCGCCTGCTCCTGGTCGCTCAGGCCCGCCTGGTCCATGGGCAACAGCCGCAGTTGCAGCGGTGCGAAATCACCGGCCAGCTCCTGCGCTACCGCTGGCCACTGCTCGCGCGGCGCCTGGCGGAACTGGCGCACGACCATCGACTGCACACCCTTGGCCTGGTCCAGGTTGTAGGCCATGAACCGGTCATGGAACAGGCCGACGATACTGTCGGGGATAAGCAGCAGCGCACCGGCATAGGCAATGATGATCACCAGGTACAGCCGCACCAGGATCTTGAGCATGGCCGGTCAGCACTCCCACTCGACGCGGCTGAACAGATAGCCCTTGCCCCATACGGTCTTGATCTTGCGCGCTTCACCGGCGTTGTCGTCGAACTTGCGCCGCAGCTTGGAAATGGCCACGTCCACCGAGCGGTCGGTGCCATTGAATTCGATGCCCCGCAGTTGCTGCAGGATGCGGTCGCGGTTCAGCACTTCGCCGGCGTTGCGCGCCAGCACCACCAACAGGTTGTACTCGCCGCTGGACAACTCCACTTCGTCGCCGCGCCAGCTGACCGTGCGTTCGGCCAGGTCGATGCGCAGGCCGCCGATCACGATCAGGTCGTGGTCCAGCCGTGGCTCGTTGACACTGCTGCGGCGCAGCAAGGTACGCACCCGCGCCAGCAGCACACGGGGCTCGCAGGGTTTGCTCACATAGTCGTCGGCACCCATTTCCAGGCCCAGTACCTGGTCGTGGCTGTCGTCACGGGCGGTCAGCATCAGGATCGGCAAGCCTTGCGATTCCTGGCGCAACAGGCGGCAGACCTGCAGGCCATCGAGGCCCGGCAGCATCAGGTCGAGAATGACCAGATCGGGCTTTTGCCGGCGGTACTCGTCCAGCACATGATCGCCGCGGGCGATCACCTGGACGTGGAAGTCGTTGCGTTGCAGGTAGCTGGCGATCAACTCGGACAGGGCGCTGTCGTCTTCGACCAGGAGAATATTCGGCATAGGTGCTTGGGAATCTAGGTTGTGTTGGGCCTTGCCGGCCTCTTCGCGGGCTTGCCCGCTCCCACAGGTACAGCACAGATTTCAGATACTGTGCGGTCCTTGTGGGAGCGGGCAAGCCCGCGAAGAAGCCGGCACAGGAATACTCAGGATATAGAACACTGCAACACCACAGGCTTATTCTTTACATTTTTTCACACTCGCCCTACAGGTATTAACAGCCGCCCAGCAATGCCTGCCGTAGCATATACCCCGTCATCATCGGAAGATCCGCATGCCTACTACCCTCTCCCTTCGCCTGCGCCCAGTGGCGCTTCTGGCGTTTCTGAGCCTGTCCCTGGCCGGCTGCGGCAACAGCGCCGAGCAAGACGAACAGGCGCCCACCCCGCAAGTACGGGTGGAAACCCTGCAACTGCAGCCCTTGGCCATCAGCAGCGAACTCAGTGGCCGCATCCTGGCCCCGCGTACCGCAGAAGTGCGCGCGCGGGTCGCCGGCGTGGTGCTCAAGCGGGTGTACCGCGAAGGCAGTGACGTCAGGCAAGGCGATGTGCTGTTCCTGATCGACCCGGCGCCGTTCAAAGCCGACCACGACAGTGCCCGCGCAACCTTGGCCAAGGCGGAAGCCACTCGCTACCAGGCCCGCCTGCAAGAGCAGCGCTACCGCCAGCTGGTCGACGACAAGGCGGTCAGCCGCCAGGAATACGACAATGCCAAGGCCAGCCTGCTGCAGGCCGATGCCGCCGTAGCCGAAGCCAAGGCGGCACTGGCGCGCGCACGCCTCAACCTCGGCTATGCCACGGTCACCGCGCCCATCTCCGGGCGAATTGGCCGTGCCCAGGTCACAGAAGGCGCGCTGGTCGGGCAAAACGAGAGCACCCCGCTGGCGACCATCCAGCAACTGGACCCGATCCACGCCGATGTCACCCAATCCACCCGCGAGCTCAATGCCCTGCGCCGCGCCTTGCGCGCGGGCGAGCTGCAGCAGGTGGGCGACGGTCAGGCCCGGGCGACGCTGATCCAGGACGATGGCAGCGCCTACCCACTGCCGGGCAAATTGCTGTTCTCCGACATCAGCGTCGACCCCAGCACCAACCAGATCACCCTGCGCAGCGAGTTCCCCAACCCGGACCTGGACCTGTTGCCCGGCAGCTACGTGCGCGTGCGCCTCGAGCAGGCCGTGCAACCCCATGGCCTGAGTGTGCCGCAGCGCGCCATTCTGCGTGACAGCGCCGGGGAGCCCAAGGTACTGGTGGTCGACCCGCAGGCGCGGGTGAGCGAGCGCGAGGTGGTGCTGGGCAATACCCTGGGCGACCGCTGGATCGTCAGCGCCGGCCTGGCCGCTGGTGAGCGCGTGGTCATCGAGGGCCTGCAGCACGTCAAGGCCGGCGACCAGGTGCAGGTCGACCCCAGCCCAGAAACGCCGCCCATCGTACAGCACAACGGCCAGTGAGGGCCTGACCCATGCCACAATTCTTCATCGACCGCCCGGTATTCGCCTGGGTGGTCGCGCTGTTCATCCTGCTGGCCGGCGCGCTGGCCATCCCGCAACTGCCGGTGGCCCAATACCCCAACGTGGCACCGCCGCAGGTCGAGATCTACGCCGTATACCCCGGCGCCTCGGCAGCCACCATGGACGAAAGCGTGGTCAGCCTGATCGAACAGGAACTCAACGGCGCCGACAACCTGCTGTACTTCGAATCCCAGAGCAGCCTGGGCAGCGCCACCATTACCGCCACCTTCGCCCCGGGCACCCACCCGGACCTGGCCCAGGTCGACGTGCAGAACCGCCTGAAGGTGGTCGAGTCCCGCCTGCCGCGGCCGGTCACCCAGCAGGGCCTGCAGGTCGAGAAGGTGTCCACCGGCTTTCTGCTGCTGGCCACCCTCACCTCCACAGACGGCAAACTCGACGAAACCGCCCTGTCGGACATTCTGGCGCGTAACGTGATGGATGAAATACGCCGCCTCAAAGGCGTCGGCAAGGCCCAGCTGTATGGCTCGGAACGGGCCATGCGCATCTGGATCGACCCGCGCAAACTGGTCGGTTTCAACCTCACGCCCAACGACGTGGCCGACGCCATCGCCGGCCAGAACGCCCAGGTAGCCCCTGGCAGCATTGGCGACCTGCCCAGCCGCAGCACTCAGGAAATCACGGCCAACGTGGTGGTCAAAGGCCAGCTGAGCACGCCGGAAGCGTTCGCCGCCATTGTGCTGCGCGCCAACCCCGACGGCTCCGTGGTCACCCTTGGCGATGTCGCCAGGGTGGAAGTCGGCGCACAGGAATACCAGTACGGCACCCGCTTGAACGGCAAGCCGGCCACGGCCTTCAGCGTGCAACTGGCACCGGGCGCCAATGCCATGCAGACCGCCACCCTGGTACGGGCGAAACTGCAGGACCTGGCGCGCTACTTCCCCGAGGGGGTCAGGTACGACATCCCCTACGACACCTCGCCGTTCGTCAAGGTGTCGATCGAGCAGGTCATCAGTACCCTGTTCGAAGCCATGCTGCTGGTGTTCGCGGTGATGTTCCTGTTCCTGCAGAACCTGCGCTACACGCTGATCCCGACCCTGGTGGTACCGGTGGCACTGATGGGCACCTTCGCCGTAATACTGGCGCTGGGTTTCTCGATCAACGTGCTGACCCTGTTCGGCATGGTGCTGGCCATCGGCATCCTGGTCGATGACGCCATCGTGGTGGTGGAAAACGTCGAACGCATCATGGCCGAAGAAGGCCTGCCGCCCCGGCAAGCCACGCGCAAGGCCATGAGCCAGATCAGCGGCGCGATCATCGGCATCACCCTGGTACTGGTGGCGGTGTTCCTGCCCATGGCCTTCATGCAAGGTTCGGTGGGTGTGATCTACCAACAGTTTTCGGTCGCCATGGCGGTATCGATCCTGTTCTCGGCCTTCCTCGCCCTCAGCCTGACCCCGGCACTGTGCGCCACGCTGCTCAAGCCTGTGGCCAAGGGCGAACAGCATGCACGCAAGGGTTTCTTCGGCTGGTTCAACCGCCGTTTCGAGGGCATGAGCGATGGCTACCAGCGCTGGGTCATGCAAGCGCTGCAACGCAGCGGGCGCTACCTGTTGCTGTATGCGCTGCTGCTGGGGGTATTGGGCTATGGCTTGAGCCAGCTGCCCACGGCGTTCCTGCCCACCGAAGACCAGGGCTACACCATTACGGACATCCAGCTGCCGCCGGGCGCCAGCCGCATGCGCACCGAACAGGTGGCCGCCCAGATCGAGGCGCACAACAGTGAAGAACCGGGGGTCGGCAACACCACACTGATCCTGGGTTTCAGCTTCTCGGGCAGCGGGCAGAACGCTGCGCTGGCCTTCACCACCCTCAAGGACTGGTCCGAGCGCGGTGCCGAACACACTGCCCAGTCGATTGCCGAGCGCGCCAACCAGGCCTTCACGCAACTCAAGGATGCGGTGGCCTACGCCGTGCTGCCGCCGCCCATCGACGGGCTTGGCGAGTCGACCGGCTTCGAGTTCCGCCTGCAGGACCGGGATGGCATGGGCCACCGCGCGCTGATGGCGGCGCGTGACCAGCTGCTCGAGCAGGCCGGCAAGAGCAAGGTACTGAGCAACGTGCGCGAAGCCTCGCTGGCGGAAAGCCCGCAGGTGCAGCTGGAGATCGACCGCCGCCAGGCCAATGCCCTGGGCGTGACGTTTGCCGATATCGGCTCGGTACTCGACGTGGCAGTGGGCTCCAGCTACGTCAACGACTTCCCGAACCAGGGCCGCATGCAGCGCGTGGTGGTGCAGGCCGAAGGCGACCAGCGCAGCCAGGTGCAAGACCTGCTGAACATGCATGTGCGCAACAGCAGCGGCAAGATGGTGCCGTTGGCCGCGTTCGTCCAGGCCAAATGGGTCAGCGGCCCGGTGCAACTGACGCGTTATAACGGCTACCCGGCGGTGTCGATTTCCGGCGAACCGGCCGCCGGCTACAGCTCGGGCGAAGCCATGGCCGAAATCGAGCGCCTGGTGGCGCAACTGCCCGCCGGTGCCGGCCTGGAATGGACCGGCCTGTCGCTGCAAGAACGCCTGTCCGGCAGCCAGGCGCCGATGTTGATGGCGCTGTCGCTGCTGGTGGTGTTCCTGTGCCTGGCTGCGCTGTACGAGAGCTGGTCGATACCCACCGCAGTGCTGCTGGTAGTGCCGCTCGGCGTGCTGGGTGCGGTCCTGGCGGTAACCCTGCGGGGCATGCCCAACGACGTGTTCTTCAAGGTCGGCCTGATCACCTTGATTGGCCTGTCGGCGAAGAACGCCATTCTGATCATCGAGTTCGCCAAGCACCTGGTCGACCAAGGCGTGGACGCCGCCGATGCCGCCGTACAGGCCGCCCGCCTGCGCCTGCGGCCGATCGTGATGACATCGCTGGCGTTCATCCTCGGCGTGGTGCCCTTGGCGATCGCCAGCGGTGCCAGCTCGGCGAGCCAACAGGCGATCGGCACCGGGGTTATCGGCGGCATGCTGAGCGCAACGTTGGCGGTGGTATTCGTGCCGGTGTTCTTCGTCAGCGTGATGCGGCTGGCTGGCACGCGCAAAACCGCAACGGCCGGCGAGGCGCTGCACGACAGCCCCTGAATGAGGGTCCCCAGGGACCCTCTGCGTTCACTTGCGGGGTTTGGTCTTGGCGTCGGCCTCCCCGTTTAATCTGACGGCGTCCTTGGGGGCCTTGCCAGCTCGAAACTTGACCGTCATCGCCGCCGGAATCTTCAACGGTTTGCCAGACCGCGGGTCCCTGCCGACCCGCGCTGGCCTTCGGGCAGTCTCGAACCTGCCGAAACCCACCAAAGCGACAGGCGTGTGTGTGCTCAGCGACGCCTTGATCCCGTCGATGAAGGCATCGACTGCCTTTTTGGCCATCGCCTGGCTGAGTTCGGCGCGCGCTGCTACCTGTTCAATAAGTTGCGCTTTGTTCAATTGCCTTCTCCTGGGAATCTGGCTTGCCCTCATTGCGAGGGCAAGGCTGCAGCCCTATTCAAGGGATAAGCAGCGGCGGGCACAACTGGCAAAAATGTCAGTGTCCTGGCCCCGCGTTCACGTCCGCTGGACAACCGCTGTCGTGCGTGTGAGGGTTGCCTGCGTACCTGCCTCGGACTTTAGCCAATGACTGAACAATTGCTCACCTGCTCTGCCCTGATCCTCGCGGGAGGCCGCGGGCAGCGTATGGGCGGCCGTGACAAGGGCTTGATCAGCTGGCAGGGCGAGCCACTGGTGGCCGCAATCCATCGCGTGCTGCGGCCCCTGACTGACGACCTGGTGATTTCCTGCAACCGCAACCAGCAGGCCTACCGGGTGTATGCCGACCAGTTGGTGGGCGATGCCGACAACGACTTCCCCGGGCCTCTGGCGGGGGTGATTGCCGGGCTCAAGGTGGCGCGGCATGCATGGGTGGTGGTGCTGGCCTGCGATGCACCGCTGGTCGACCGCGCACTGATCGAAGACCTGCTGCGGGTTGCTGCGGCCAATGACAGTGCCGCGATGGCGCACCAGGGCGGCTACTGGCAGCCGATGTTCAGCGTACTGCCGCGCCGGTTGCTGCCGGTGCTGGAGCAAGCCTGGGCCGAGGGTGAGCGGAGCTTGCAGAAGGCCCTGTTGCGCGCCAAGGTGCAAGCGCTTGAGTGCAGTGCAGACGATCGCCGCTTGAGCAACTTCAACAGCCCCGAGCTGCTGCAGGAATACGCGCAACCTCGCTGATCGCCGGCCCGGCGCAGCGGCCCCCATCGCTCGTTGCGCTTACCGCTCGTCGCCCGAACGGCACCCAGCCCGGTTCACCAGGCCAAACGAATGACAGATCATCCGCACGATGGAGATATCCCATGATCCGCATTCGCCCGCTCTCCCTGTGCCTGGCACTGGCGCTGACCCCACTCGCTGGCACCAGCTTCGCCGCCACGGCCACCAACACCGACAGCCACCCACAAACCGACCAATCTGGCGGCAAGACTGCCGGTGAGGGCAGCAGCGTCAACACCCCTGGCAGCGGCAAAAGCAATGACAGCAGCGACACCGGCAGCAGCACCGATGCCGCCGATGGCGCCACGGGCGGCTCCAACAGCACCGGCGAGGCTACGGGCTCGGGTGCCGGCGCCAGCGGTGGTACCGCTGAAGATCAGGACAGCCGTTGACAGGGCCGTTTAACCATTCAGTACACAAATAAATGATTGGACACATAGTATTTATCCATTGAATGGCCCAGCCGAACTGCAGTAAGCTCGGGCTCATTCACTGGAGAGCAACATGCCAACACACATCCGCCACCTCGCCAACCACACCGGTCGCCAACCGCGCCCTGTGCTGGCCGTTGCCGGCTGCGTAGCTCCAGCAAGCTATTACTTCGGGTATTGGTTTAGCCACTAGGCGCCGATACCTGCACGGCGCCCACCTTCGAGGGGCCGCCGAACATGAGAATACTCAAACCCCCGGTCGGCTCCCCGACCGGGGGTTTTGCGTTTCAGGCCTTTGAAAAAACCATTGATTCACATTGAGGACCGCTTCATGAACTACGCCACCTATTACTACGCCGACACCTACACCTGGCGATTTAGCCAATCCCGCTCGGGCCAGCCAGCCGCCTCCGATCGGTCTTGCACAGGTGGCAATGCAGCAGCCAACAGTAATTCAACGATCTGTCGAACACCTCGATAGGGCCGACCGAGCGGGCCAGCCCCCGCCGTCCGCCCAGGGAAAAATGCCATGCACGCCTCCAGCCTCGCCCTGCCCCTGACCCAGCCGCAAGCGGCCAACACCGCAGTCAGCCAGCGCCTCCCCAGTGCGCACCTGCTTAAACAGCAAATGCCGCTCGCCACAGACCTGGCCCAGCAAGTACATGCCCACCGCCAGGCTATACGCAACATCCTCGAAGGCCACGATCAGCGCCTGCTGGTGATCGTCGGCCCGTGCTCGATCCACGACCCGCGCGCCGCGCTGGAATACGCCGACCGCCTGGCCGCCCTCAGCCGCGACGTCGACGACAAGCTGCTGTTGGTGATGCGCGCCTACGTCGAAAAACCGCGTACCACGGTGGGCTGGAAAGGCCTGGCGTATGACCCGCACCTGGATGGCAGCGACGACATGCATGCCGGCATCGCCCTGTCTCGCGGGCTGATGCTTAGCATGATCGAGCGCGGCCTGCCCATCGCCACCGAGTTGCTGCAACCGCTGGCCGCGGGCTACTTCGACGACCTGCTGGCCTGGGCTGCGGTCGGCGCGCGTACCACCGAATCGCAGATCCACCGCGAAATGGTCAGTGGCCTGGCGCTGCCGGTGGGCTTCAAGAACGGCACCGACGGGGGTATTGCCGTAGCCAGCGACGCCATGCGCAGCGCCGCACACCCGCACCGCCACTTCGGCCTGGACGCGCAAGGCCACCCGGCGATCATCGAAACCCTGGGCAACCCCGACACCCACCTGGTACTGCGCGGCGGCCACAAAGGGCCCAACTACGATGCCCCTAGCATTGCCCTCGCCCGCCAGGCGCTGGCCAAGGCTGGCTTGCAGCCGCGGATCATGGTCGATTGCAGCCATGCCAACAGCGGCAAGGACCCAGCGCGCCAGCCTGCGGTGTTCAATGAGGTGCTGGCGCAACGCCTGAGCGGCGACCGCTCGCTGGTCGGCGTGATGATCGAAGGCCACCTGTTCGACGGTTGCCAGGCGCTGGGCAAGGGCGCCCTGAAGTACGGCGTGTCGATCACCGACGGCTGCCTGGGTTGGGCCTCGACCGAAACGCTGTTGCGCGAAGCCGCACAACAACTGTGAGCCGATGGTTGCAAGCCTGGCGAGACATACCCCGGACAAGTGCGCTAGGCTTGCACTTTTTACCCCAAGGAGCAGTACCCATGGCCCGTGCAACCGCCCGTCACATCCTCGTTGCCAGCGAAGACAAGTGCAACGAACTGAAAGCCCAGATCGAAGCCGGTGCCGATTTCGCTGAAATCGCCAAAGCCAACTCCACCTGCCCGTCCAGCCGCCAGGGCGGTGACCTGGGTTCGTTCGGCCCAGGCCAGATGGTCAAGGAATTCGACACCGTGGTGTTCAGCGCACCTGTGAATACCGTGCAAGGCCCGGTAAAGACCCAGTTCGGCTACCACCTGCTGGAAGTCACCAGCCGTCAGGACTAAGCAGCCAACAGCTGTTCATGCCCCCGGTGGCAGCGGGTTCACACGCGAATACGTCAGCTCAGGCAACGAGGCTGCATGCTCGGGCGTATTCGCGGGGTAACCCGCTTCTGCATAGGTTGTGGTGCCTGTTGCTGCTTTGTTTCGCCCTCGATACCCTGGCCGCCCCCACCCATGCCCTCACGGTGTACGGCGAAGCCCCCCGCTACGGCGCCAGTTTCCAGCATTTCGACTATGTGAACCCCAGCGCCCCCAAGGGCGGCATGCTGCGCCGCTCGGCC
Source organism: Pseudomonas sp. UBA6699 (assembly GCF_002454615.1). Classification (NCBI taxonomy): domain Bacteria; kingdom Pseudomonadati; phylum Pseudomonadota; class Gammaproteobacteria; order Pseudomonadales; family Pseudomonadaceae; genus Pseudomonas; species Pseudomonas sp. UBA6699. Next base: position 175,255 of record NZ_DKJF01000023.1, on the reverse strand, counting down.
ATCGAGATTGGCCAGTTCGACCATATCCTGCCGTACATCGACAAAGGTATTGGTGTCAGCCAGGTCGATGGCCTGTTGTTCGCACCCCTGGCCGTGCGCTCATTCGACGAACCCTACACCGTCTATGGGCTGATCGCCCGGCGCATGGAGCGTGGCCCGGATGACGCCTGGCTGCGTTTCGATATCGACCCACGGGCGACCTTTGCCGACGGCAAGCCGGTGCGCGCCGAAGACGTGCGCTTCACCTACGACCTGCTGATGAGCAAAGGCAGCCTGACCTACCGCACCCAGTTCGCCAACGTCAGCGCGGTGACCGTGGAAGGCCCGCGCAGCATCCGCTTCGACTTCAAGCCCGGGCACGGCCGTACCCTGGCGCTGGACCTGGCCAGCTTGCCCGTGCTGCCCGAGCACGACTGGCAGCAACGCGATTTCGCCAACGGGGCCGGCTTCGACAAACCGGTCGGCAGTGGGCCCTACCGCATCGGCCAGATCGACAATGGCCGCAGCATCACCTTCGAGCGTGACCCCACCTGGTGGGCCCGTGACCTGCCGGCCAGCCGTGGCCGCTACAATTTCGCCAAACTGCGCATCGAGTACTTCGGCGACACCGAGGTGGCGCGCCAGGTGCTCAAGGGCGGGGGCTACGACTACAACCGCGAGTTCTCCGCAACCGCCTACACCCTGGGTTACAACGGCGCCACACTGGACGACGGTCGCCTGCAACGGGCCCACCTGGGCCCGGCCAAACCGCAGGTAGCCCAGGGCTTCGTGTTCAACCTGGACCGGCCGCAGTTCAAGGACCGCCGTGTACGTCAGGCACTGGGCATGCTCTGGGACTTCGAGTGGAGCAACCGGCAGATGATGCGCAACCTGTACATCCGCCAGCAGAGCGTGTTTTCCAATACACCGCTGGCCGCCCGCCAGCTACCCGATGCCGGCGAGCTGAAACTGCTCGAACCGCTGCGTGGCCAGGTGCCGCAGGAAGTCTTCGACCACGTGTTCACGGCACCGGTCACTGATGGCTCGGGAATCATCCGCGCCCAGCAGTTGCAAGCCCTGGTCCTGCTGCAGCAGGCCGGCTGGCATGCCGATGGCGACCGCCTGGTCAACCGCGAAGGTGAGCCACTGGCGTTCACCTTCCTCAACGGCCAGGCCGGCATGGAGCGCCTGCTGTTGCCCTGGAAGCGCAACCTGGCACAGATCGGCGTTACCCTGAACATCCGTAACGTCGACTCGGCGCAGTACGTCAACCGGCTGATGGCCCGTGACTACGATATGGTCGTGACCGGCTACCCGGTGACGCTTTCACCGGGTGCCGAGCTGTACAACTACTTCGGCTCGGCCGCTGCCCACGACCCCGGTTCGAACAACCTGATGGTGCTGCAGGACCCGGCCGTCGACCACCTGATCGACGGCCTGGTACGCGCTGCCAGCGAGGCCGACATGCTGCGCCACGCTCACGCCCTGGACCGGGTGCTGCAGTGGAATTACTACTGGATCCCCAACTACTACCCGCCAGGCAGCTCCACCGTCTGGTGGAACCGCTTCGGCTTGCCCAAGGTTCAGGCCACCTACGATGAAGGCCTGGACACGTGGTGGGAGATCAGCCCAACCGCGCTGACCAATGAACAGATGGCCATACGCCGGAAGGCCGCCCCATGACCCGCTACCTGTTGCGCCGCCTGCTGCTGATCATTCCGACCTTGCTGGCGATTCTGCTGGTCAACTTCTTCATCGTACAGGCCGCGCCAGGCGGCCCGGTGGAACAAGCCGTGGCGCGCCTGCAAGGCATCGGCGGTGGCGCCCCCGGTGCGCGCTCGGAGGTTGTGCACGGTGAATCACGCGCCACCCGCGGGCTCGACCCCAGACTGATCGAAGAGATCAAGCGCCAGTACGGCTTCGACAAGTCTGCGCCCGAGCGCCTTTGGCTGATGCTGGGCCAGTATGCCCGGCTGGACTTCGGCAACAGCTTCTTCCGCGGTGCCAAGGTCACCGACCTGATCCTCGACAAACTGCCGGTCACCCTGTCGCTGGGCTTCTGGGCCACGCTGATCATCTACCTGGTGTCCATCCCCCTGGGCATTCGCAAAGCGGTGCGCCACGGTAGCCACTTCGATGCCTGGAGCAGCGCACTGATCGTGGTCGGCTACGCCCTGCCCTCGTTCCTGTTCGCCCTGTTGCTGATCGTGGTATTTGCCGGCGGCACTTCGCTGAACTGGTTTCCGGTGCGCGGCCTGGTTTCCGACAACTTCGACGAGCTGACCCTGCTCGGCAAGGTGGCCGACTACTTCTGGCACCTGGTACTGCCCGTCGGCGCCCTGGTGATCGGCGGGTTCGCCACCCTCACCTTGCTGACCAAGAATGCCTTCCTCGACGAAATTTCGCGCCAGTACGTGGTCACCGCCCGCGCCAAGGGCCTGAGTGAGCGGCGGGTGCTCTACGGCCATGTATTGCGCAACGCCATGCTGCTGGTGGTGGCCGGGCTGCCACAGGCACTGATCAGCGTGTTCTTTGCCGGCTCGCTGCTGATCGAGGTGATTTTCTCACTGGATGGCCTGGGCCGCATGAGCTACGACGCCGCCGTGTCCCGCGACTACCCTATCGTCTTCGGCACATTGTTCATCTTCACCTTGGCAGGGCTGCTGATCCGCCTGATCGGCGACCTGGCCTACACCTTGCTGGACCCACGCATCGACTTCGACACGAGGGCGCACTGATGCTGTCGCCTGTGGCGCGCCGGCGCCTGCAACGCTTTCGCCGCAACCGCCTGGGCTGGGTCTCGCTGTGGGTATTCGCCGCCCTGCTGTCGCTGAGCCTGAGCGCCGAGCTGGTGGCCAACGACAAGCCGTTGCTGCTGGGCTACCAGGGCGAACTGTACGTACCGGCGCTCAAGCGTTATACCGAGCAGCAATTTGGCGGCCAGTTGCCGTTCCAGCCCGACTACCGCAGCGCCTACGTGCGCAAGCTGATCGAGGACCAGGGCGGCTGGATGCTGTTCGCACCGATCCCGTTCAGCGCCGACACCCCGAACTACGACTTGCAGGTCCCCACGCCCAGCCCACCGAGCAGCAGCAACTGGCTGGGTACCGATGACCAGGGCCGTGATGTGCTGGCCCGGGTGCTGTATGGCACGCGGGTGTCTTTGCTGTTTGCCTTTGCCCTGACCGTGATCAGCGTGGTCATCGGGGTGACGGCAGGCGCCCTGCAGGGCTACCACGGCGGCTGGGTCGACCTGTTCGGCCAGCGCCTGCTGGAGGTATGGTCCGGGCTGCCGGTGTTGTACCTGCTGATCATCCTCAGCGGGTTCGTCGAGCCGGATTTCTGGTGGCTGCTGGGGATCATGGCGCTGTTTTCATGGCTGACCCTGGTCGACGTGGTACGGGCCGAGTTCCTGCGGGGGCGCAACCTGGAATACGTCAAGGCAGCCCGGGCGCTGGGTTTGCCAGACAGCCAGGTCATGCTTCGGCATATCTTGCCCAATGCCTTGAATGCCACACTGACCTACGTGCCGTTCATGCTCACCGGGGCCATCACCACGCTGACCGCGCTGGACTTCCTCGGTTTCGGCATGCCCGCGGGCAGCGCCTCGCTGGGGGAGTTGGTGACCCAGGGCAAGCAACACCTGGAGGCACCGTGGCTGGGCTTTACCGCGTTCTTTGCCCTGGCGCTGATCTTGTCGCTGCTGGTGTTCATCGGCGATGCCTTGCGGCAGGCGTTTGACCCGAAGGGCTGACGTTTCAGGCAAGGTGCCGGCGCGGGCAAACAACGTATTCAGGACTTTTTCCATGCACGACAGCGACAGCCTCAAGGACTACCCCCACGTTCGGCAACTGGCGATCCGCTCGTTGTTCGAGATCATCGAACAGTCCAGCGAGGGTACGGTGATCGTCGACCGCCAGGCGCGTATCGCCTGGATGAACGAACGCTATGCCCGGCGCTTTGGCCTGGCCGACGCGGCCAGTGCGATTGGCCAGCCCTGCGAAGCAGTGATCCCCGGTAGCCTGATGCGCGAGGTGGTGAGCAATGGCCGGCCTATCCTGCTGGACATGCTGGACACGCCGAACGAGCCGTTGGTGGTCATGCGCCTGCCTATCCACGACGACAAGGGCGCGCTGATCGGCGCCATCGGTTTTGCCCTGTTCGATCAGTTGCGTAGCCTGTCGCCGTTGCTCAAGCGTTATTCGAGCATGCAGCAGGAACTTGCCTCGACCCGCTCGCAACTGCGCGCCCGCCAGGCCAAGTACAGCTTTGCGCAGTTCGTTGGCAGCAGCGCTGCCAGCCTGGAAGCCAAGCGCCGTGCGCGGCGCGGTGCAGGCAGTGACTCGCCGGTGCTGTTGCTGGGCGAGACGGGCACGGGCAAGGAGTTGCTGGCGCACGCCATCCACGCCGCCTCGGCCCGGGCCCACAAAGCGTTCGTCAGCATCAACAGCGCCGCCATCCCGGAAACACTGCTGGAGGCCGAGTTCTTCGGCACCGCGCCCGGTGCCTTTACCGGGGCGGACCGCAAAGGCCGCAGCGGCAAGCTGCAACTGGCCGAAGGCGGCACATTGTTCCTCGATGAAATCGGCGACATGCCGCTGGCCTTGCAAAGCAAGCTGCTGCGGGTGCTGCAGGAAAAGGAATACGAGCCGGTGGGGTCGAACCAGATGCTGCGCAGCGACGTGCGCATCATTGCGGCCACGTCCATCGACCTGCAGGCGGCCATGGCCCGCGGCGCCTTCCGCGCCGACCTGTACTACCGGCTGAACGTGTTACCGATCGAAGTACCCCCGCTGCGGCAGCGGCTGGAGGACCTGCCGGCGTTATGCGAGGCCGTGCTGGCAGAGCTGGGCAGCCAGTACGAGCTGGAAACCGAGGCGCAGCAACTGCTGGCACGCCATGCCTGGCCGGGGAATATCCGTGAACTGCGCAACGTGCTGGAGCGGGCGACCTTGCTGGCCGATCAACCACGCCTGGGGGTGGCGGACTTGCGTGCGGCGTTGGGGCCGTTGAGTCCGCTGTCGGCGGCACCGGTGCGCCAGACCTACCGCGAGGCGTGCGAGGCATTCGAGCGCTCACTGATCGCCGGGGCGTTGGCGGACCATGCCGGCAACGTGCCGCAGGCGGCAAAGGCGCTGGAGCTGGGGCGCTCTACCCTGTACAAGAAGATGGTGGCGCTTGGTCTCTAAGAAGAGACTTTTGTCTCTTTTTAGAGATAGCCTAACAAGCTCGGTTGTGCAGACAGGCAGCGTGCAAATCTGGGAGGAGATGGTGCGGGCGCTTGAACAACAAAATCTCAAAACAGAGACTGAAACACTGCAAATAATAAAAACTTCATGTAAATCAATAAGTTAAAAATTGGCACGATATCCGCTTTCTCCTGCAAATCGATAACAACAAGACTCACCCAGGAGAAACACGATGACCGTGCTCATCGCCCTTGCCGCGCTGGCCCTGCTGATGCTGGCCGCCTACCGCGGCTACAGCGTCATACTGTTCGCCCCTATCGCGGCCCTCGGCGCCGTTCTGCTCACTGACCCGTCCGCCGTTGCCCCCGCCTTCACCGGGGTTTTCATGGAAAAAATGGTGGGCTTCATCAAGCTGTATTTCCCGGTGTTCCTGCTGGGTGCGGTGTTCGGCAAACTGATCGAGCTGTCCGGCTTTTCCCGCTCGATCGTGGCCGCTGCCATCCGCCTGCTCGGCACCCGCCAGGCCATGCTGGTGATCGTGCTGGTCTGTGCGTTGCTGACCTACGGCGGCGTCTCGCTGTTCGTGGTGGTATTTGCGGTATACCCGTTTGCGGCCGAGATGTTCCGCCAGAGCAACATCCCCAAACGGCTGATCCCGGCCACCATTGCCTTGGGGGCGTTTTCATTCACCATGGACGCCCTGCCCGGTACCCCGCAGATCCAGAACATCATCCCCAGCACCTTTTTCAACACCACCGCCTGGGCCGCACCCTGGCTGGGCCTGATCGGCACACTGTTCGTGTTCTGCACCGGCATGGCCTACCTGCAGCGCCAGCGCAACAAAGCCCAGCGTGCCGGTGAAGGGTATGGCACCGACTTGCGCAACGAACCGGAAACCGCTGCCGACCTGAGGTTGCCCAACCCCTGGCTGGCGATATCCCCGTTGATGCTGGTGGGGGTGATGAACCTGCTGTTCACCCACTGGATCCCGCAGTGGTACGGCGCCAGCCACAGCTTGCAACTGCCCGGCATGAGTGCCCCAGTGAACAGCGACGTGACCAAGCTGACCGCCATCTGGGCGGTACAGGCAGCATTGCTGGTCGGCATCCTGATGGTGCTGGCATGTGCCTTCGGCGCCATCCGCAGCCGTTTGGCCGAAGGCACCAAAAGTGCTGTCGGCGGCGCCTTGCTGGCAGCCATGAACACGGCCTCGGAGTATGGCTTTGGCGCAGTGATCGCCTCGCTGCCTGGCTTCCTGGTGCTGGCCGATGCCCTGCGCGGCATCCCCAACCCCCTGGTCAATGAAGCCATCACCGTCACCCTGTTGGCCGGTATCACCGGCTCTGCCTCGGGCGGCATGAGTATTGCGCTGGCCGCCATGGGTGACACCTTCATCGCCGCCGCCCATGCCGCCAACATTCCGCTCGAGGTGCTGCACCGGGTAGCGGCCATGGCCAGCGGCGGCATGGACACCCTGCCGCACAACGGCGCGGTGATCACCCTGCTGGCAGTCACCGGCCTGACCCACCGGGAAGCCTACAAGGACATTTTCGGTATTACCCTGATCAAGACCCTGGCAGTGTTCGTGGTAATTGCCACGTTCTACGCCACTGGCATTGTCTAAGGAGCACTGCATGACCCTCAACGGCAAGACTGCACTCGTGACCGGCTCGACCAGCGGCATCGGCCTGGGTATCGCCCAGGTACTGGCCCGGGCCGGTGCCAACATCGTCCTCAACGGTTTTGGCGACCCGGCACCCGCCCTGGCGGAAATTGCCCGGCATGGGGTAAAAGCCATCCATCACCCGGCCGACCTGGCCGAGGTGGCCCAGATCGAGGCATTGTTCGCCGCGGCCGAGCGCGAGTTCGGCGGCGTCGACATCCTGGTCAACAACGCTGGTATCCAGCATGTGGCCCCGGTCGAACGGTTTCCGGTGCAAAGCTGGGACAAGATCATCGCGCTCAACCTGTCGGCGGTCTTCCATGGCACACGCCTGGCGCTGCCGGGCATGCGCACGCGCAATTGGGGGCGCATCATCAACATTGCCTCTGTGCATGGCCTGGTCGGTTCGACCGGCAAGGCGGCGTACGTGGCCGCCAAGCATGGCGTAGTGGGCCTGACCAAGGTCGTGGGCCTGGAAACCGCCACCAGCCCTGTCACCTGCAACGCCATTTGCCCGGGCTGGGTGCTGACTCCGCTGGTGCAGCAACAGATCGATGACCGTGCCGCCAACGGTGGCGATGCGCTGCAGGCGCAGCATGACCTGCTGGCGGAAAAGCAACCTTCGCTGGCCTTCGTTACCCCGCAGCACCTGGGCGAGCTTGTGCTTTTCCTGTGCAGCGAAGCGGGTAGCCAGGTGCGTGGTGCCGCCTGGAACGTTGACGGGGGCTGGTTGGCCCAGTGACGCAGGCTCCCGCGGTGGTTGGCACCGGTTTTTGCCGGTGTTTGCCGCCGAACGGCTGCTGGCCGATGCGCTATCAGCGGTGCGATAGCACCGCCCACGGGCCTGGGTGAAAGGCCACAAACGCGCAGCAATCAGGCATAATGCGCGCTTTTCGCCCCCCCCGAAGCACAGGTAATCCATGAAAGCTCAAGCCCGCCATATTCTGGTCAAGACCGCTGACGAAGCCGAAAAGCTCAAGCAGCGTATCGCCAATGGCGAGGCGTTCGACGTGCTGGCGAAAAAGTTCTCGACTTGCCCGTCCGGCAAACGGGGCGGCGACTTGGGTGAAGTCCGCCCAGGGCAAATGGTCGGCGCCATCGACCAGGTCATCTTCAAGAAGCCCCTGCGCGTGGTACACGGCCCGATCAAGAGCAAGTTCGGCTATCACCTGGTGCAAACCTTCTACCGCGACTAACGCACTGGCCCTGTGCCACCTGACATTTACAGCTTACTACCCGGGTTGAACGCTAGCGACGCGCCACCAGTAGGCCGAGGCCAGCGCAACCCAACAGCGAGGCGCTGACCCGGTTGAACAGGCGCCGCGGACCTGGCTGGCTGAACCAGCGCTGCAGGTAGGCGCCAAGGCCTGCATAGAGGGCGATCGCTGCCCATTCCAGCACCAGGAACAGCGCTCCCAGCCAGAGGAACTGCTCACTGACCGGCATACGACTGTCGACGGTTACGAACTGCGGCAGGAACGCAGTGAAAATCAGGATCGCCTTCGGGTTGCCGGCCGCTACGAAGCATTCCTGCCGCGCCAGGTGCCACATGCCCCGCAGCTCACCGCCGGTGCTCGCAGCCACGCCCACCGGAGCCCGCCACAGTTGCCAGGCAATGTAGAACAGGTAACTCGCGCCCACCACTTTGATGGCCAGAAACAGATATTCACTGGTATGCAGCACCACCGCCAGGCCCATGGCCGCCAGCGCAATCATGCCACTGAACGCCAGAATGCGCCCGGCACCGGCCACACAGGCGGTGCGCAGCCCGTAGCGGCTGGCGTTGTGCAGCGACAGCAGGTTGTTCGGCCCCGGGGCCATGTTCAGGGCGAAGCAGGCGGGGATGAAGAGCAGCAGGCTCGATAAGTCCATTGTTGTTTTCCTTTGGCAGCAGGCGCCTATTTCGGCGGGCCCGGTGCCATTCAGTCAAGTGACAGCCAGCGATAAAAACTGTACAGGTGCCTTGCAGCTGTTACCCTGCCGACAACCCCGAGGAGCGCATAATGCCCCGTACCCACGCCGCACTGTGGCGCGACCCGAACCTGCCACATGTGGAAAGCCGGCGCGCCTGCCATAGCCGCGCCTGCTACAAAGCCCACAGCCACCCGACATTCTCCATCGGCGCAGTGGATGCTGGCCTCAGCCTGTTCAGCGGAGCTGCCGGCGGGCAGGCGCGGTTGACACCTGGAACCCTGGTGCTGGTACCGCCCCAGCGCGTGCATGCCTGCAACCCCGCACCCGGCTATGCCTGGAGCTACCAGATGCTGCATGTGGATGCCCGCTGGCTGTCGCAACTGCGCCTGGAGTCGGAACTGGGTGACGGCGGGGCTGGTGCACCTGCGCGTATCTGCCGGGAGGCACTGCTGTACCAACAATTCTGCGAGCTGAACGGCCTGCTGTTCTCCACCGCCAGCAATGCAGAGAAAGACGCGGCGCTGGTCGCCTTTCTCGGGGACCTGGACTTTGCCGCACAGCCGCCTCTGGCACCGGCACCGGCATTGGCGGCGACGGCCTTGAGCGGCTTGATCGCACGGATCGAAGCCCAGGATCCGGCACAGTTGAGCCTGGCGGTACTGGCGCGGGAGGCCGGGCTTGGGCGCTATCAGTTGATTCGGGCATTTCGTGCAGCCACGGGTTTCACCCCCCATGCTTACCTGCTCAACGCCAGGGTCAACCTTGGGCGGCAGCTGCTGGGCAAAGGGCAGGCACTGGCAGAGGTGGCCTACCGGTTGGGGTTTGCCGACCAGAGCCATTTCCAGCGGGTGTTCAAGGCTCATGTGGGGGTGACACCGGGGCAGTATCGCGGCGCTTGAAGGTGCACAGCCGCGAGGATGACCCATGGGGCCCCTGCAATATTCTTCAATACGCCATGCCAGCCCGGCAGCAGACTGCGGCTTTTCCCGCAGAGCAGCCCGGCCCATGCAAATATTCCTGATCGTCGCCCTCGCCCATTTTCTTGCACTGCTATCGCCAGGCCCGGACTTCTTCCTGGTCGCACGCACGTCGGTCAGCAGCGGCTGGCGTAGCGCCAGCGGCGTGTGCCTGGGTATCGCCCTGGCCAATGGTGCGTTCATCACCGTGGCCTTCACCGGCTTGTCGATGCTCCAGGAAGGCAGCCCATTGTTTGCCAGCCTGCAGCTGGTCGGTGCCGTCTACCTGGTGTACATCGGTATGCTGTTCCTGCGCCATGCAGGGCATACCCGCCTGACTGCGGCCGTTGGCAAGCACACTGGGCCAGGGTGGTGGCAGGGGCTGGGCATGGGTTTGCTGTCTGCCCTTCTCAACCCCAAGAACGCACTGTTCTACGCAAGCCTGGCCAGTATGGTGGGCAGCGCCAGTGTCGGCTGGAAAGCCGCTTGCGCGCTGTGGATGTTCGGTGTGGTGCTGCTGTGGGACCTGCTGATCGCCGTGGCCATCGGCAACCAGCGGGTACTGCGGCGCTTCGCGCGCTGGCTGCCGTGGCTGGAACGCAGCTCCGGGATCATGCTGGTGCTCTTGGGCGCGGCGGTGCTGTTACACCTGGCCTGGGGCTGACCAGCTTCAGGCTGCGCATGTCCACCAAGGTGAAGTGGCCGCTGGCCCAGCCGCCGGTGTCCAGGTGCCAGACGTTGCCCAGCAGCGTGGCCTGCGGCACCGGCGTGTGGCCCACCAGCAAGGCGCGCAGGCCTTGCACCGGCTCGGTATCGCCAGCCCTGAGTCGCCGCCGCGACCACTGGCATACTTGCCTGACTTTGGGGTCATCCAGCAGCTCCAGCCACGTTCTCAATTGCAGCCAATCGGCAGTCGGGCTGTCGGCATGCAGCAGGCCGACCAGGCCTGCCGCACTTTCAACCTCGATCGCAATCGGCAGTTGCTCGAAACGTTCGACGAAGCGCAGTTGCTCGGCCCGCGGCAGGTCGATGAACCAACCGCCGCCAGCTTCGCGGTACATGGCCAGGTCCAGTTTCCCACCCCGCACGCGGGTAATGGCCAAGGCCTCATGATTGCCTTGCACGGCATGAAACCAAGGCTTGGCCAGCCACTCCAGGGCCGCCTCGTTGTCTGGCCCGCGGTCGACCAGGTCGCCCACGCTGAACAGGCGGTCCACGGCGGGGTCGAAACCCACCGCATCCAGGCATTGCTGCAGGCGCTGGAAATGGCCGTGAATATCGCCCACTGCCAGGTCGCGGCCCCGCAGGTTGGCGATCATGCGCCGTAACCGTCCCATCTCACTGTTCCTCTGCTGACGCTGCCCAGGCAGGGATGAAAGGCTGACGGACCCGGCCTCCCCCCGCACGCATCGCGCCCTTGATGAACAGCATGGCACAACCTGCTCCAAGCGCGCAGGTCGCGGGCCACTTTCGCCCCTTGTGCTCGCTGAACGCCCCTTCACTGGTACAGGCGTCGTGGCCGATAGTATGCTGGCGGCTTCAACCTTTACCAGGGAAGGGTTTACATGAAGCTGTGCGCCGTCCAACTGGCATCGCTCAAAGGCGAGGTCTCAGCCAACCTGCAGCGCCATCTGGCCTGCATCGAACAGGCTGCAGCGCTTGGCGCCGAACTGGTGGTGTTTCCCGAGTTGTCGCTGACCGGCTATGAGCCCAGTGTGGTACGCCAGGCGGCCATGCCGGCGCTGCTGGCAAACTGCATCGGCGAAGGCCTCATCGTCGATACCCGCCAGGCCAATGCCATTGCCCTGCCACTGGACCCGGTATGACCTATTTCGTACTGGCCCTGCTCAGCTATGCGTGTGCCTACTACCTGACCGGCCTGATCATCCGGGGGCAAATGGCCGACGTGGCCGAGCATTTGCGTCACCGGCCCGATGCGCCGACACCCGGCGCCTACCTGCGTGAAGTGCAACAGGCTGCGCGGCGGGCCCACCGGCACTACACCCTGATGGCAGGTTCGGTACTGGCGGTGCTGGCTTGCCTGATCGCCAGCTGGTTCGGTTGAACCGCTACAGGTCCAGCGCCAGGCTCTGCCGCCCTTCCAGCGCCAGCAGGTATTGCTTGGCCGCCAGCCCGCCGGCAAACCCGGTCAAGTTGCCTGATGAACCGATGACCCGGTGGCAAGGCGCGATGATCGAGATGGGATTGCGGCCATTGGCCGCGCCCACCGCACGCACCGCACCGGGGTTGCCGACCTGCCGGGCAATTTCGGCGTAGCTGCGGGTTTCACCGAAGGGTATGGCCAGCAACGCGGCCCACACCTGGCGCTGGAACCCGGTACCGGCAAAATCCAGCGGCAGCTCGAACTGTCGGCGCTTGCCGCTGAAGTACTCACCTAGTTGGCGAGCGGTTTCCAGCAGCACCGGGCATTGATCGTCACTGTGCAGTGCGCCCAGGCGCACGCGGTTTTCGCGCTCGTTCTCCCACAGCACGGCTGCCAGGCGATCGCCGCGCGCTACCAGGGTAAGCGTGCCGACAGGCGATTGCATCATGGTGAATGCGCTGGACATCAGCGGGCTCCTGCAGATTGCGATGCCGCCACTGTAAGTCTTTACCGTCTGTGGCGCATCCGCTTTCTTGCTCGGGTAACTGCCCAGCCGGCACTGATCCGCACCGGACGGGCGGACTGAGGCGTCCACACTATCACTTTGTGATTAACCCTAATCGAACTGAGTCACGCGTTCTTCTGATGGGTCGAGAATTATGAATGCAGTCAATTCATGAGGTGAACCATGACCATCGTGGCAGAAACGCTCGCCCAGCTCGCCCAGGCACTCAAGGCTCAGGGGGCGCGGCGCATCGCGGACCTTACCTTCATCCGTGCGCCCTATCGCTGCGGCAAGCGCTGGATATGCAGTGTGGTACGCCGAGGGGCCGGGCGCAAACTGATCAAGCAATCGTAAGCCCGGTTGAAACCTGGCGCGGTCTGAAAGGACCCAGCCGCGCTCGGCGCTGTTTCAGTCCAGGCATTCCTTGGCCGCCTGGCGCAACTTGTCCCCGGACAAGAAACTGCCTTTGTAGAACGTAGCACGGCTGCCTTCGCCTGAATCGATCACCTCCAGTACATCGTCACTGGCCACGGCACTGGATGCCGTCAGCCGATAGCCGTGGGCAATCGATTTCTGCGTGGCTTGCGGGGCCACAGCCTGCCATTTCGGCAACACGCAGGCCGCATATTCCTGGGGCTTTTTCGAACTGAGCTTGCTGGCCGTCGGCTTGCCAGGCGTCGCACAACCGGCGAGGCCGGCGATTAACAATGAACTGATAAAAATACGAAAAGTATGCATTTGCAATTGACTCGTATGGATATGCTGCATTCTAACGAGACCGATACCGACTGACCAATCAACCAAAGGTCTTGCATTGAGTAGCCTGTTGTTCAACGGCAGCGCATCACAGCGATTATTTGCGTCTAACAACGGAACGAATTGAATCCGCTCCGCTTCTGATGAGCAACAGGCAGCGCAGATTCGGGCTGGCCCTGTTCACTTACCTTGACTCAGTGCTCGCTTCGTTCAGGAGATTGCCATGCTCTGGTGGCTGGAACTACTCACCCAATATGCAACCGCCACTGGCTTGGCTGTCCTCTGCATCCTGGTGTTCTGGGCTTTTGGGCTGGCGTTCGGACGCGCCTATCTGAAGTTGCTTTCTGGCTTGCTAGCCACCATGCTGCTGATGATCGCCGCGTTCCCGCACGGCGTGGACTTCGCCCTGAGGAACCACCTCACTCCGGGCGACGTCAGCGCCCTGCTATTGTTCATTGCCGACGCATCGGGCGTAATCACCGCGGTGCTGCTGGCCTCGTTCTTCTTCGATCCGGAACTGTTGCTGGATGAGGCCTGATCACTCAGGCCGGCCTTTGCTGACCCCAGGCGCAACAGCATCAGACAATCAGGCCCCGCATTATGGAAACGCTTCGCACCATCAAGTCAGATCTGGTCAGGACAGCAGAGCACCTGGACCAGCTTAGCCAGGCCATGAGTGGCCATGTGCGCTTCATGCTGGCTCGCGGCAGTTCGCCAGGCGACATCGATGTCACCGCGCACGTGCGCGCTATTGATGGGGTTGCGGAGCAACTGCGCGCCGTTGCTGCGAGAATGGACGGCGGCGAGCGCGCAGGTGAAAGCTGGCCGCAGCGCCAGCCTAGCGAAACTTGAGCTTCACGACTTTACTGAGTGCCCAGCCGCTGAAAACGTAGAATGCGTCCAGATAAAAACGGCCTGCATAATTGGGCAACGGCGCGTTGTTGAGCAGCACATCAGGATCAGGCGCTGGCGGAAACAGCGCATAGATACCATTGGGCAGCACTGCCAGTGCCAGCAACAACAGGTAAGTCGATACTTGCAACAGGGCGGCCCGGCTGCCGAACCTGACCGACCATTTCAAACCGTAATAGGCTACCAGGCAGGCCACCGGCAATACCCAGAAATGCGTCGGGATTCCAATGAACATTTCGGCGACAACGCTTCTTGCTTCCACCCGCTGCTCTCCATTCAAACTGCTTTAATAGTGCGTAATGCTGTATCACCCGTTAAGGGGCTGCTGGGCAGCCCATCGCAGGTCAGCCAGCTCCCGCAGGTACCGCAGGCGCTGGTTCGTGGTTTCAAAGCGCGTGGGCAATCAAGCTTTCGAGCACAGCAGAGCGGCATCAAGCAGCCTGCCGTGGTCGTACCAGGCGTCACGCTGGTAGGCCGCGTATTGGCGCTGGGGCCCTTGCCCCTTCAACTCGACAAGGCCATCGGCCTTGTCAGGATCGGTGCTTTCAACGAACAGCCTGACCGAGTCGCTACTCTGGATTTCATAGGTTTTCACCTGGGCTGGAAGTTCGCTTCTGACGCAACCCAGGTACGTGGGTGGGCTTTTCGCGGTGGTCCCGTAAGTGTTGTCATGACTGTCGCGCACATCACCATCATGGGCACAGCCTGCCAACAACAGGGTACTTACCCCAACCATCAACACAGCGCCTGCCAGCGATTGGAATTTCATCATGCGACACGCTCCTGTTACCCCCACGAGAAACCGAGAACGTACTACCAGGTAAGCCGCCTTTTTAATTGTCTTTGCGCCATCATACTACCGAGTCTCACTCGGAAAAACTGACAGGTCAGAAGTGACTACGCCTCAGTGGCCGGTCGCTCCTTGTACAACTGAACCATGAAGGTAGTGCCGTACACGGCATTGGAGGTCATGGAGATGTGCCCGCCGTGGGCGTGGGCAACTTCCTTGACAATGAACAGACCAAGGCCGATGGACCGCAGCCCTCCCTGGCGGTCGCTGCCGCGCGTCATTGGCTCGTACAACGTGGGTATCACTGCTTCGGCGATGGCGGGGCCGTGGTTGTGCACACTGATCAGCACGCTGTCCGCAAAACAGTCAGTGGTCACCGTAATCGGCTGGCGCAAGTCACCGTAGGCAACGCTATTGGCGACCAGGTTGCCGATCATTTGCTGCAGCCTGTCCTGATCCACTTCGAACATGGCCTGCCCGCGGGAAAGATGACGAATGCTGGCGTGGCTGAAGGTGATCCTCAGCTCGCTGACACATTGATCCACCACCCGCAACAGGTCGACTCGCTGACGCTTGATGCTGATGCCCTGGCCTAGCCTGACCGAGGCGAAATCCAGCAGGTCGACGATCATGCGCTGCGCGCGCTCGGCCGATGTGTTGATGCTGCCCAACAGGCGCCGGGCCCGCTCGCCCTGGGCATCACGCCCCAGCAGTTCGGTGGCCATCCGGATAGCGGTCATGGGGTTTTTCAAATCATGGCTGGCAACCGCCACCATCTGCTCGGCCAGTAGCGCACGCCGCTGGGCCTCGGCGTAGGCCAGGGCCAGGTCGTCCTGTGCGCGCTGCAGGGCATGCTCGGCGCTGATTTTTTGCGCCAGCAGTTCCTCGGCCCGTTGCATGGCCTGAAACACCGTGTGCTCGTTGCGATCACGCTCGCTGGTACTAAACAAGGCCAGCTGAAAGCGAACCCCTTCAGCGGTTTCACGGCGCACGGCATTGAGCAGCATGGCCACCACATGACCATCGCGGTGACGCAGGCCGACCTTCACCTCTGAAATCGAGCCCTGCAAGTTCAGCAAAGGCCCCCAGTGGGTAAGCTGGAAGGTACGGCCCACGGTGGTCAGCAACTGATCGAAACTGCGCTGTTTCAACTGCGCTACGTCATACCCCAGCCAGTTGCCAAAGGTGGCGTTGCAGCGCAGCAGTGTGCCGTCCGCCTCCATGACGACCAGGCCGCAAGGCGCATGCTCGAAGTAAGACGCGTCGAACATCACGGTCGGATCATTCACGGCCCAGCCCCAGGCGGGCGAAAAACCCGTCCATGGCCGCGGCGCAGGCGCTGGAGGCGCTGAGCTGCGGGTAATGGCCCATGTTGTCCACCAGTACAAGCTGGCTGCTGGGCATCACCCTTTCCAGGTACTCGCCCACGGCCACTGGAACTACCGGGTCCACTCTGCTCTGCAGGATCAGCGTCGGCACATTCAAGCCTTTCACATCCTCGCGGTGGTCAGACAAGAAGATCACGCGGGCGAAATGCCGGGCGATCTCCGCGTTGGTGCGACGGAAGCTGCTGGCCAATTCTTCCTGCATCGCGGGCTCACC
Organism: Pseudomonas sp. UBA6699; assembly: GCF_002454615.1. Classification (NCBI taxonomy): domain Bacteria; kingdom Pseudomonadati; phylum Pseudomonadota; class Gammaproteobacteria; order Pseudomonadales; family Pseudomonadaceae; genus Pseudomonas; species Pseudomonas sp. UBA6699. Next base: position 158,885 of record NZ_DKJF01000023.1, on the reverse strand, counting down.
CGACGCACCCATCAGCACAGGCGCCATGGTGCTGGACCAGCCCAGGTAATTCTCATCGATCATCGACAGCAGCCCCAGCACATCCTCCTGGCTGAAGCCGCCGTTGTAACCGTCCGAGTCGATGTAACAAGGCGACCCCCCGATCAACACCAGCCCCGCGATTCTGCCTGGCTGCCGTAGCTCGGCCAGCACACCGATCATGGCACTGACCGAATGCCCCGCAATAATGACCGGGCCCTGGCCGAAATCATCGATGATTGCGTTCAGGTCATCGGCATAGCCCAACAGGGTCGAGTATTTCGCTCTGTCGTAGGCAGCGAGATCGGACTGCCCAGCACCGACCAGATCGTAGGTGATGACACGCATGTGTGGAATGAAATGCGGCGACAACGCCTTCCACATCGACTGGTCGCAGCCAAAACCGTGAGACAGAATCAGGGTAGCCGGGCCGTCACCCTCGATATGTACATTGTTACGCTGCTGTACAGTCATACATATCCCGATTTCGGTCGACATTGCGCTGATAAAACCAACCAGTCCATGCTGCCTGAGAGCATAGTGGACTGCAGATCAAGCTGCCTGTAGTGCTTGCTGAACGACATTGAGCGCGAAGCCGATCCACTTTCGAAGCCTTAAACCGGCACCATACAGGATGCAGATGGATAGTTCCGAAAAAACCATCGATCACGCAGCTTTTTGTATGCCTTAGCGCTCGGTCAGGTGAACGCCGATAGCAAAAGCCGCCACGACCAGCACCACCTCGACCACGACATAAGCAACCAGGAATTCATCGGAAAACATGACAGGGTCTCTGAGACGCCGCAGCGCACAATGCGCTGTGGGAATGGCTCAGAGCCATCAACGCCGGCAAAAGTTCAGCCATGGTGCGGCGCTGCCCAGCAGGGGGCTGGGGCGGCTGAAGCCGTGCACCGTTTTCGGGAAAAGGCTCGGCTGCGACAGGCAGGTTTTCGAACCGCATTTGCCCGGTTTGCGCAATAATCTATGCGCTGTAATCGCCTATTTCCGCGCATACCAATCGAATAGCCTGGCGCCATCACATTCAAGGAGCCTGACGATGGCCGCTATGAAATTGCACTTTCTGTTCGACCCGCTCTGTGGTTGGTGCTATGCCAGCGCCGACACGCTGAGGCACCTGGCAGAGCGCTTCGCCGGTGAGCTGGAGATGCACCCTACAGGGCTTTTCGCAGGGCCAGGTGCACGGCAGATAAACGCTGAGTTTGCCCACTTCGCCCGGGCCAACGACTTGCGAATCGCTTCACTCACCGGCCAGCCTTTCAGCGAGTTGTATTTCAAGCAGATTCTCGGTGGCCGCTCGCTGCGGTTCGACTCAATGCCGGTCAGCCGTGCGCTTACCCTCGCCCGAGGGTACGGCAAGACGCTGGAGCCAAAGCTGTACGCGGCACTGCAAACAGCGCGCTACGTGGATGGCCTTGATACCTCGTCGCCCGACGTAGTGGCGGCCTGCACTGCCAACTTCCTGGGCCAGGTGGGTTTCACGGCCGATACGCAGGCACTGCTCGCGGCGCTTACCCAGCAAGCGCGACTGGCCAGCCAAACCTCGGCCCGCTTCACCGAAGCGCAGGCACTGATGCGCAAAGCGGGCGCAAATGGTGTGCCGCTGTTGCTGGTCGAGCTCGACCAGCGCATGCATGCCTTCAGCGGGCCAGACCTCTACAACCAGCCAGACCGCCTGATCGCTACGATCGAGCAGTTCAGGCAGGCTGCAGTCTGAAGCCGCCGAGCACGGTGTTTGCCGCCAGGCTGCACTAGAAGTTGGCGCCCACGCTGAACGGCAAAGTGCGCATCGGGTGATCAGTGCGACAGTGCAGGAGCCTTCCAGTACCCGCACCACTTCATCCACCGACAGCCGCGCATTGATCGGCACCCTGACCATCGCCGCCTTGTACAGCGCCACTTCCGCTTCGACCAGTTCCACGCGTTTGGCGGCAAGAATCGCCACATGCTCGCCAACGCCCACGCCAAGCGTACCCAGCGCGCACGCCAGGCGGTTGCTGCGCCGTTCCAACTGCGCGTAGGTCAGGCGCGTCTGGCTGACCGCCACGGCGATGTGGTCCGCCCAGTAGCGGGCACTTCGGGTAATGATCGATCCAAGGTTCACGTTATTGTTCTCGTCGACAGAAAGACATCGACGATGCTAATCAGCTGTGCGCGCGCAGATGAAATGCCAGATTCAGATGTGGCCCATACCTTTATTGGCTGGCGTACCGCGAGTGGCCGCCGACAGCTCGTAAGCTTTTCCCCTGAAGCCATCTCCAGGGAGCTTACGAAGCGTAAGGTTTTTGTAGCTTTGTTCGGCGACGACATTGTTGGCACTGCCGGTCTTGACGGCGAGGTGGTCAGGAGTGTTTTCGTTGACCCGGCCCGCCAGAAACGCGGTATCGGGCGGCATTTGATGGATGTCATTCATACAGCTGCTGCCAGTGCAGGCGTTGAGGCTGTACGTGTGCCATCGTCAATTACGGCTGAAGCGTTTTATACCGCGTTGGGGTATGAAAAAATCCGCGACGTGTTTCATGGGGCGGAACGCACCATCGTTATGGAGAAGCGGCTGGGCTGAGGGCGTTTCTCGCCATGGTTGCGCCGAATTGAAGGCATTCCTGAACGACCCAGGCCTTGAGCGGTTTTGGCCAAGAGCTCCGAGCGTCATCAACCAGGCGCTATCGACCCATTGCAGCCCTTCGCATGGGGCGGCCGTCGGCCAGAAGTACACGCTAGACAGGACGGCTACCCAACCTCGGTCAGATTCGAATTGGATCTACTAAATTGCCGTATGGCCGGGGTATCGTTATCAGTGGCTGGCGAATTCACAAGTATTGAGGGAACATTCGGAGTATCAGGTACTAGCCTCCAAGGAACGGAAATGGCACTGACCAGCAAGATCATCCCCTATGACCCCACTTGGCCCACCCGCTTTCTGGCAGACAAGCCACTCATCGCTTCGGCCTTTGGCGATGAACTGATTGCCATACAGCATATTGGAAGTACCTCCGTTCCAGGGCTCGCGGCGAAGCCTGAGATCGATGTGCTCATCGAGGTTCACGATCATAGCAACGCCTCGGCGCGGGACGAGGTGTTGATGGGCCTGGGATATGTGCGAGGAAGCGACTTATCGGAAGGGCATCATTTCTATCGACGTAATGTGAATGGGATTCGCACGCACAAGCTCCACGCTTGTGTCAGTGGACACCTTGCGATCACCCAGATGGTGGGGTTCAGAGATTTGCTTAGATGCGATGCCTCGATGCGCCAGCAGTATGAAACACTGAAGCTCCAACTTGAGTCGAGCAATACAGGTGGGATGGCTGAGTATCTGGAGAAAAAGTCTCCGTTTATTATCGCGGCACTAGTGCATGCCGGCATCCTACCTGGATGACCGATGGGTTGCTAAGCGCCGCCGGTATCAAGTGTCTGCATTGGATCGGGAGCAGCCGATCACCATTGCCTTTCTCGGCCCAATGCGCACGCTTATGCCCGATGGCGGCATTACCGTTGGCTAGGTTGCCCATCATCACGATCAATGGCCTGAGATACGGGAGGCTGTTCGCAGCCCGCTACTCAGCCGCCTGCATCAGCTCCAGCGTAATGTTATCTGGCCCGGTCACATACACCACCAGCGTACCCTTGCGTGGGCCTGCGGGAATCGGTTGAGGCGTACCCCTGGCCTGCCAGCCCGCTTGCTCGATGCGACCGAGTACGGCGTGCATGTCTTGCACGCCCAATGCCAGATGCGCTGAGCCAATCGCAGATGCCGTAGGCGGAGTGACACCGTGGCGGGCACCCTGCGAATATTCCAGCAACTCCACTCGGCTGCCATCCGGCCCTTTCACTATCGCCGTTCGCACCTTCGGGTCGTCGGTGCCGGTTACATCGAGAATGAATGGTCCTCCCATTTCCGACTGGCGTTCGAGCGTGAAACCAAGCCCGATTGTCCAGAAGCGAATGGCTTCTTCCAGTGAGCTGACGGCGAAGCCAATATGATCGACGGCATAGACGCTGTGGTTGGAATTCATCAAGTCATCCTTCAAGTGGGGAACTGTCACGTCGGACCGGCATCAACCATGGCGGCCGATCTTCGCAGGTTTGGGGATCAGGTACCGCCCCCGTATAACTGCCGCCACACCTATGCGACAATACGCTCAATGTCTGGTCTCAACCCCACATTTATCGCCCAACAGCTCGGGCATGGCGTGCAGATGCTCTTATCGACTTATGCGCGCTGGATTGACTCGTCCAACCACTGGTCAGAACTGGAAAAGCGCCAGACTGGTCCCAAATTGGTCCGCAGCTGCGAAGAAGCCACGTAAGTTATTGATAGGTAAGCTCCTTGATCTCCACCGCCAACATCACCATGCAGTTCGGCTCCAAGCCGCTGTTCGAAAACGTTTCTGTCAAATTCAACAACGGCAACCGCTACGGCCTGATCGGCGCCAACGGCTGCGGCAAGTCGACTTTCATGAAGATCCTCGGCGGTGACCTGGAGCCTTCGGGTGGCCAGGTCATGCTCGAACCCAACACCCGCCTGGGCAAGCTGCGCCAGGACCAGTTCGCCTACGAGGAATTCACCGTCATCGACACGGTGATCATGGGCCACGGCCAGCTGTGGAAGGTCAAGGCTGAGCGCGACCGTATCTACTCGCTGCCGGAAATGTCCGAGGAAGACGGCATGGCCGTCGCCGAACTGGAAACCGAATTCGCCGAAATGGACGGCTACACCGCCGAGTCGCGCGCCGGCGAACTGCTGCTGGGCCTGGGTATTCCGCTGGAGCAGCACTTCGGCCCGATGAGCGAAGTGGCCCCTGGCTGGAAGCTGCGTGTGCTGCTGGCCCAGGCGCTGTTCTCGGACCCGGACGTGCTGCTGCTCGACGAACCGACCAACCACCTGGACATCAACACCATCCGCTGGCTCGAAACGATCCTCACGGCGCGTAACAGCACCATGATCATCATTTCCCACGACCGCCACTTCCTCAACAGCGTGTGCACCCACATGGCTGACCTGGACTACGGCGAGCTGCGCCTGTTCCCGGGCAACTACGACGAGTACATGACGGCCGCCACCCAGTCGCGCGAGCAATTGTTGGCGGACAACGCCAAGAAGAAAGCCCAGATCGCCGAACTGCAGACCTTCGTCAGCCGCTTCTCGGCCAACGCTTCGAAAGCCAAGCAGGCCACTTCGCGCGCCAAGCAGATCGACAAGATCCAGCTGGCCGAGGTGAAACCGTCCAGCCGCGTCAGCCCGTTCATTCGCTTCGAGCAGACCAAGAAGCTGCACCGCCAGGCCGTGGTCGTCGAGAAAATGGCCAAAGCCTTCGATGACAAGGTGCTGTTCAAGAACTTCGACCTTACCGTGGAAGCGGGTGAGCGCGTGGCGATCATCGGCCCGAACGGTATCGGCAAGACCACCCTGCTGCGCACCCTGGTCGGCGAAATGGCCCCGGATGCCGGTTCGGTGAAGTGGACCGACAGCGCCGAAGTCGGCTACTACGCGCAAGACCACGCCCACGACTTCGAAGACGACATGACCCTGTTCGACTGGATGGGCCAGTGGACATCCGGCGAGCAGGTGATCCGCGGCACCCTGGGGCGCATGCTGTTCTCCAACGACGAGATCCTCAAGTCGGTGAAGGTGATTTCCGGTGGTGAACAAGGCCGCATGCTGTTCGGCAAGCTGATCCTGCAAAAACCCAACGTGCTGGTGATGGACGAACCGACCAACCACCTGGACATGGAGTCGATCGAAGCACTCAACCTGGCGCTGGAAAACTACCCAGGCACCCTGCTGTTCGTCAGCCACGACCGCGAATTCGTTTCGTCGCTGGCTACCCGCATCATCGAGCTCTCGGCCGATGGCGTGGTGGACTTCAGCGGTACCTACGACGACTACCTGCGTAGCCAGGGTGTATTGGTCTGATTGAGCGGTAAGGCCTGGCCGCCTTCGGCGGCCAGGCCTTGCGCCACAGCGCAGGCCTCTCCACGAAAAATTCGTTAGCCTGCTTTCATTTCCTTCGCGCAACGGCCATGATGGGTTCACGCCCAACCGCCCGCCCGCGAACGAGCCCATGACCGCGCAACAACCTGCTCCCCCCAGCGATAGCTTGCACATAACCCTGCAAATCCTGTCGATCGTCTTCTACACCTTCATTGCCTTCCTCTGCATCGGCCTGCCGATTGCGGTACTGCCCAGCCATGTGCACGATCAGCTGGGCTTCGGCGCCGTGATAGCGGGCGTGACCATCGCCTTGCAATACCTGGCCACCCTGCTCAGCCGGCCATTAGCCGGCAGGGTGGCCGATACCCTGGGCGGCAAGCGGGCAATACGCTATGGCCTGCTGGGTATCGCCGGCTGCGGTGTGCTGACCCTGCTGTCCGCCTGGGCGCTGAACCTGCCAATCCTCAGCCTGGGCCTACTGCTTGCCGGGCGCCTGCTGCTGGGCATAGCCCAAGGGTTGATCGGCGTGGCGACCCTGAGCTGGGGAATCAGCCAGGTCGGCCCTGAACACACCGCCCGGGTCATTTCATGGAACGGCATCGCCTCTTACGGTGCCATCGCCATCGGCGCGCCGGTGGGTGTGCTGGCCGTGGACGGGCTGGGCTTCAGCGTGCTGGGCCCGGCGCTGCTGGGGTTGGCAGCCATTGCCCTGCTGGTGCTGCGCAAACGCCCCGACGTGGCGGTGACGCGCGGCGAGCGCCTGCCCTTCTGGTCGGCGTTCGGCCGGGTGGCGCCGTGTGGTGTTGGCCTGACCCTGGCTTCCATCGGGTACGGCACCCTGACCACCTTTGTCACCCTGTATTACCTTGAGCGTGGCTGGGCCGGAGCAGCCTGGTGCCTGAGCGCGTTTGGCGTGTGCTTCATCATCTCCCGGCTGCTGTTCGTCAACGCGGTCAACCGCTTTGGTGGCTACAACGTCGCGGTCGCCTGCATGGCCACCGAAGTGCTCGGCCTTGGCCTGCTGTGGCTGGCGCCCTCACCACCGTGGGCGTTGCTGGGTGCCGGGCTGACCGGCTTTGGGCTGTCGCTGGTGTACCCGGCACTGGGGGTCGAAGCCATCAGGCAGGTACCCAGCAGCAGCCGGGGTGCCGGGCTGAGCGCCTACGCGGTGTTCTTCGACATGGCCCTGGCCCTCGCCGGGCCGGTAATGGGGGCGGTTGCCGCGCACTTGGGCTATGCCTCGATCTTCTGCGTGGCCGCCCTGCTGGCATTGGCCGGCGTTGGGCTGACGCTGCTACTGGCGCGGCGTGGCCGTGGCCGCTGAGCGCTCGGCCAATTGCGGCGCCCCCAGCGCCTCGCTGAAGAACGCTGCGGTTTCACGTTGCAGTGAGTGGTGGATATGCCGACGGTCAACGCCTTCGGCATCCTTGCACAGCACCGGCATGCGCTGGTATTGCTCGGCATCGCAACGGGCCATGAACACAAAATGCCCGGCACCGGCCAACAGCCGGTAATCCGGTGTGACTGGCAGCTTGCGGGCCAGCGCTGCGGCGTTGCGGTCCACGGCCACCAACTGGTCGCTGTCGCCGCTGTAGATCAATGCCGGCACCTGCACCCCGGCCAGGGCATGCCGCCCGAACAGCAGGCTGAGCGGCGCCATCAACATCACCGCGCCGACACGCGGGTCGGCCTTGGGGCCAAGCTCACTGCGGTCGGCTATCAATATGCCGTGGGTCTTGCAGGCGTCGGCGTCGTTCGGGCGTTCCAAGCAGTACTGGCGCAAGCGCTCCAGGTCCGGATGCGCGCCAGACAAGATCAACGCCGTTTCACCACCCGCCGAGTAGCCGATCACACCCACCTTGCCGTCCGTCAGGTACGGGCCCACCACGCCGTCTGCGCGGGCCGCAGTGATCGCGGCGCTGAGCTGCAACGGCCGGCCATACAGATTGCTCAGGGTGCCCAGGCGGCTGTGGTCGCGGGTGTTGTCCCCGGGGTGGACCACCGCCACCACCACGAACCCTGCGCGCGCCAACGCCGTAGCCAGATAATGCAACGCCAGCGGGCTGCCGGTATTGCCGTGCGACAGCACCAACAGCGGGAAGCGCCCCATGGCGATGGGGGCCTCTTCGGCCACGTCGAGCGGGTAGCCATCGATACGGCTACTGCGGGCCGGGCCCAGCGCTGGGTAGAACGCCAGCGCCTGCATGGGCCGGTTATCGACCGGGTCGGTCAGGGTCATGTGATGCAGCCCTGCTGCCCATTGCGCAGCCTCGGCATGGGCCAGCAGGCAGGCGCACAGCGCCAGCGCCAACACGCAACGGGGGAGATTCATCAGCCAGCGGCTCCTTGCGTGGCAATGCGATAACCCAGCATAGGCCTGGCCCCGCAGGCGCCGCATGAAAACTGGATGAAACCAGCGTTATGCCAGGCCTGCACGCGCACCCTGCATTTGCACCTGGCGGCGAACCCGTGGCATAGATGACGGTCAACGGTTTTATCTGACCGCTTCAGCGCCCTTGAAGGAGTTTCATGCATGAGCAAACCTGCCTACGTGCCACCCAAGGTCTGGCGCCCTGACGCTGCATCCGGGGGCCAGTTCGCCAGCATCAACCGCCCTGTCGCCGGCCCTACCCACGACAAGGACCTGCCCAAGGGCGAGCAACCGCTGCAGCTGTATTCGCTGGCCACGCCCAACGGCGTAAAGGTCACCATTGCCCTGGAAGAGCTGCTTGAACTCGGCCACGCTGGCGCGGAATACGATGCCTGGCTGATCCGCATCGGCGAAGGCGACCAGTTTTCCAGCGGCTTCGTCAAGGTCAACCCCAACTCCAAGATCCCCGCACTGCTCGACTGCAGCCAGGAACCACCGGTGCGAGTCTTCGAGTCCGGCTCGATCCTGTTGTACCTGGCAGAAAAGTTCGGCGCCCTGCTGCCGACAGCGCCTGCTGCCCGCACCGAGTGCCTGAACTGGCTGTTCTGGCAGATGGGAGCGGCGCCCTACCTGGGTGGCGGCTTCGGTCATTTCTATGTGTACGCGCCGGAGAAGTTCGAGTACGCCATCAACCGCTTCACCATGGAAGCCAAGCGTCAGCTCGATGTGCTAGACCGGCGCCTGGCCGAAAGCCGCTACCTGGGCGGTGAGGCATACAGCATCGCCGATATTGCCGTATGGCCCTGGTACGGCCAGTTGGTACTGGGCAACCTGTACGGCGCAGCAGAGTTCCTGGCGGTGCACGAGTACCCGAACGTACAGCGCTGGGCCCAAGAGATTGCCCAGCGCAAGGCAGTGCAACGCGGCACCCGGGTGAACCGCACCTGGGGCGACGAAGCCAGCCAGGTGCCTGAACGGCATTCGGCTGCGGATCTGGACAACTGATACAACGCGCGCCGAAGGTGGCCCTGTGGTGACACAGGGCCGCCGCTGCCAATGCCTGCCGCGTACTCGGGCATGACAATGCCCACCTGCACAAAACCGTTTGCCCCTGCGCAAACCTGCGTCCGCGTAGCCCTTCTTGTACACTCCCCGCAATAGCCCCCACCTGTACATTGTTTGGTGAACGCATGATCGAGGTAACCGAGGTTTCCATTGCCGAGCTGCGCGACGCGCTCGAATCGGGCCGCACGACGGCGGTCGAGCTGGTCAAGGCCTACCTGGCCCGCATTGATGCCTACGACGGCGCCGACACGGCCACCGCCCTGAACGCCGTAGTGGTGCGCAACCCGCAGGCGCTGCAAGAAGCCGAGGCCTCCGATGCCCGCCGCGCCAAAGGCCAGCTGCTGAGCCCGCTGGACGGCATTCCCTACACTGCCAAGGACAGCTACCTGGTCAAAGGCCTGACTGCGGCATCGGGCAGCCCGGCCTTCAAAGACCTGGTGGCCCAGCGCGACGCTTTCACCATCGAGCGCCTGCGCGCCGCCGGGGCCATATGCCTGGGCAAGACCAACATGCCGCCCATGGCCAACGGGGGCATGCAGCGCGGTGTGTATGGCCGCGCCGAAAGCCCGTACAACGCCCATTACCTGACCGCGCCGTTCGCCTCGGGCTCGTCCAACGGCGCCGGCACGGCTACCGCCGCCAGTTTCAGCGCCTTCGGCCTGGCCGAAGAAACCTGGTCCAGTGGCCGCGGCCCCGCCTCGAACAATGGCCTGTGCGCCTACACGCCCTCGCGTGGGGTGATTTCGGTGCGCGGCAACTGGCCGCTGACCCCGACCATGGATGTGGTGGTGCCCTATGCGCGCACCATGGCGGACCTGCTGGAGGTACTCGACGTGGTGGTCGCCGATGACCCCGACAAGCGTGGCGACCTGTGGCGCCTGCAGCCCTGGGTGCCGATCCCCGCGGCCTCGGCGGTGCGCCCAGCGTCGTACCTGGACCTGGCCGCCGATGCCGGCGCCCTCAAGGGCAAACGCTTCGGCGTGCCGCGCATGTACATCAATGCCGACGACGCAGCCGGCACTTCGCAAAAGCCTGGTATCGGGGGCCCTACCGGCCAGCGCATCCACACCCGCGCCAGCGTTATCGCCCTGTGGCAACAGGCCCGTCAGGCCCTGGAAGCGGCCGGCGCGCAAGTGGTGGACGTCGATTTCCCGCTGGTGTCCAACTGCGAAGGGGACCGCCCCGGCGCACCCACGGTGTACAACCGCGGCATCGTCAGCAAGGAATTCCTGCACGACGAGCTGTGGGAGCTGTCGGGCTGGGGCTTCGATGATTTCCTGCGCGCCAATGGCGACCCCAAGCTCAACCGTCTGGCGGATGTCGATGGGCCTCAGATTTTCCCGCACGACCCGGGCACCCTGCCCAACCGCGAAGACGACCTTGCAGCCGGCATGGACGAATACGTCAACATGGCCAAGCGTGGCCTGAAAACCTGGGACCAGATCGAGACCCTGCCCGATGGGCTGCGCGGCCTGGAGCGGACCCGCAAGCTGGACCTGGAAGACTGGATGGACGCCCAAGGCCTGGACGCCGTGCTGTTCCCCACCGTGGCCGATGTCGGCCCGGCCGATGCCGACGTCAACCCGGTATCGGCGGACATCGCCTGGAGCAACGGCGTATGGGTGGCCAATGGCAACCTGGCGATCCGCCACCTTGGCGTACCGACCGTGACCGTACCGATGGGCGTCATGGCCGACATCGGCATGCCGGTGGGCCTGACCTTCGCCGGGCGGGCCTACAGCGACAATGCCCTGCTGACCTTTGCGGCCGCCTTTGAAGCGACCGGTTCGCGCCGCATTGTGCCGCCGCGCACCCCCGCCCTGGGTTGAGCCCCCCACGGCAACGACCTTCAGGCAACTGTCGCTAAAATCAACGATTCGTGTAAATATACACAAATCGTTGATTTTTTCGGCTCGTTGCCCATGACACCCACTGCCGAGCGCCAGCTCACCCTCACCGTGCTCAAGGCCGCCATCCAGGCCTTGGGCAGCGTTGCCGCGCGCAACATGGAAATCCTCCTGCACGACCTCGACCACCCCGAGCACTCGGTGGTGGCTATCGTCAATGGCCACCTTTCCGGTCGCAGTATCGGCAGCCCGATCCTTGCCGCCCCGGAACAGGACCAGGGTTTCAAGGCCCTGATGCAGGCCTCGGCCGACCAGCAGGGTTGTGAGCCGGTGGTGCTGCCCGACTACCCCACTACCCTCAAGGGCCGCACGCTGCGCAGCGCCACCGCGATATTCCGCGACAGCAGCGGGCACCCGTTTGCCAGCCTGTGCGTGAACACCGATGTCACCGGCCTGGACGCGGCCATGCAGTTCCTCCAGCACTTCCAGCCCCTGGGCGCTACGCCAACCGCCACCGAGCCTGCCGACATGGCGCTGCTGATGAGCGAGATCATCCAGGGCGCACTGCAGCGCAACGGCCAAGGGCGAATGAACAAGCAGGCCAAGCTCGAAGCTGTGCGCGTGATGCAGGAGCGTGGCCTGTTCATCGTCAAGGGCGGCGTCGAGAAGGCCGCCAGCGCGCTCGGCGTGACCCGCTACACCATCTACAACTACCTCGAACAACTGCGCGGAGCCAGCCTATGACCTTGCACATCCCTACGCCCCTGATCGAATCACGCCCGCTGTCGCTGGCTGCCGGGCGCAACATCTGGCTCAAGCTTGACGCCCTGCAGCCTTGTGGCTCGTTCAAGCTGCGCGGGGTGGGCCACGCCTGCGAGGTTCACTACGCGCGGGGTGCCAGGCACCTGGTGTCGTCCTCGGGGGGCAATGCCGGCCTGGCGGTAGCCTACGCCGGGCGCAAACTGGGGGTGCCGGTGACCGTGGTGGTGCCCGAGACCACCACCGAACGGGCCAAGGAACTGCTGCGCCTGGAAAATGCCAAGGTACTGGTACACGGCAGCTCGTGGCAGGAAGCCAACGAACTGGCACTGACCCTGATAGGCGCTGGCGATGCCTTCATTCACCCCTTCGACGACCCGCTGCTGTGGGCCGGGCATGCCAGCCTGGTCGACGAAGTGGTTGCGGCCGGCTTCAAGCCCGATGCGGTCGTGCTGTCGGTGGGGGGTGGCGGGCTGCTCAGCGGCGTGGTCGAAGGGCTGCAACGCAATGGCTGGGCGGACGTGCCGGTGCTGGCCGTGGAGACGACCGGCGCTGCCTCGCTGCACGCGGCCATGCAAGCCGGGCACACCGTGGCGTTGCCGCGCATTGCCTCGATCGCCGGCTCGCTGGGTGCCAAGCGGGTGGCCGAACAGGCGCTGGCCTGTACGCATCGGCAACCGGTACACAGCCACCTGGTCAGCGACCGTGCCGCGCTGCAGGCTTGCGAGCGCTTTCTGCAAGACCATCGGCTACTGGTGGAGCCCGCCTGTGGCGCCGCGTTGGCGCTGGCCTACGACGCCAGCGCCATGGCGCGTTACCCGAACGTGCTGGTGGTGGTATGCGGGGGTGCTACCGCCACTTTGGAACAGATACAGGCGTGGTTGCGACAGGTCGACTGATACGGGCTGTCATCTGTCTGTTTCCTTTGCCGTGTATCACTGAACCCGACACTGCCGGCGACTCTGCCCGGCAGTGGCAGCCACGCAAAGGAAAAATGCCCTGCGCCCTTTCGATCTGCGGCAAGGGAAGGCACAATGCGTGTCCTTTTTTTGGCCGGCCTGGCCGGGGGCCTTTAAATGATCAAGACGCCGTACTACCTCATCGATAAAACCAAGCTGCTCAGCAACATGGAGAAGATCGCCTACGTGCGCGAACACTCCGGTGCCAAGGCACTGCTCGCCCTCAAGTGCTTTGCCACCTGGTCGGTATTCGACCTGATGCAGCAGTACATGGACGGCACCACCTCGTCTTCCCTGTTCGAGCTCAAGCTCGGCCGCCAGAAGTTTGCCGGCGAGACCCACGCCTACAGCGTGGCCTGGGCCGACGACGAGGTCGAGGAAATGCTCGAGAACTGCGACAAGATCATCTTCAACTCGATCGGCCAGCTGCAACGCTTTGCCGACCAGTCCGAAGGCAAGGTGCGCGGCCTGCGCGTCAACCCGCAGGTCAGCAGCTCCGACTACTTGCTGGCCGACCCGGCCCGGCCGTTCAGCCGCCTGGGCGAATGGGACCCGGCCAAGATCGAGCAGGTGATCGGCCAGATCTCTGGCTTCATGTTCCACAACAACTGCGAGAACGGTGACTTCGGCCTGTTCGACAAGATGCTCACGCACATCGAAGAGCGCTTCGGCCACCTGCTGCACCAGGTCGAGTGGGTCAGCCTGGGCGGCGGCATCCACTTCACCGGTGAAGACTACGCAGTAGACGCCTTCTGCGCGCGCCTCAAGGCCTTCGCGCAAACCTACGGGGTGCAGGTGTACCTGGAGCCTGGCGAAGCCGCCATCACCAACAGTGCCTCGCTGGAAGTGACCGTGCTCGACACCTTGTACAACGGCAAGCACCTGGCCGTGGTCGACAGCTCGATCGAAGCGCACCTGCTCGACCTGCTGATCTACCGCCTGAACGCCAAGATGGCCCCCAACGACGGCGAGCACACCTACATGGTCTGCGGCAAATCGTGCCTGGCCGGTGACATCTTCGGTGAGTACCAGTTCGACCGCCCATTGGCCATTGGCGATCGCCTGTCGTTCGTAGATACGGCCGGTTACACCATGGTCAAGAAAAACTGGTTCAACGGTTTGAAAATGCCGTCCATCGCGGTCAAGCAACTCGACGGCAGCGTCGAGGTCGTCCGTGAGTTCGGTTTTGAAGACTACGTTTCCAGCCTGTCGTAAGGCCGGCTTCCCAAGTAAGGAGCAACAGGTAAATTGAAGAAGAACGTTCTTATCATTGGTGCAGGAGGTGTCGCCAAGGTGGTGGCCCACAAGTGCGCGCAGCATAACGACGAACTGGGTCGTATCGCTATCGCGTCACGGAACATCTCCAAATGCCAGGCCATCATCGACAGCGTCAAGGCCAAGGGTAGCCTCAAGGTTCCCGCCGACATCCAGGCCTTCTCGCTCAACGCCCTCGATGTCGAGGCGACCAAGGCGCTGATCCGCGAGACCGAGTCGCAGATCGTGATCAACGTCGGTTCCGCCTTCCTCAACATGTCGGTGCTGCGTGCCTGCATCGATACCGGTGTCGCCTACCTGGACACCGCCATCCACGAAGAGCCGGGCAAGATCTGCGAGACCCCGCCGTGGTACGGCAACTACGAGTGGAAACACCTCGAAGAGTGCCAACAAAAGAACATCACCGCCATTCTCGGGGTCGGCTTTGACCCGGGTGTGGTCAACAGCTACGCAAAACTTGCGCAGCAACAGTATTTCGACAGCATTGATTCGATCGACATTCTCGACGTCAATGCCGGTTCGCATGGCAAGTACTTCGCCACCAACTTCGACCCGGAAATCAACTTCCGCGAGTTCACCGGGCAAGTGTGGAGCTGGCAGAACAGCCAGTGGACCAGCAACACCATGTTCGAAGTCAAGCGTACCGACGACCTGCCGGTGGTCGGCTCGCAAAACCTCTACCTTACCGGCCATGACGAAGTTCACTCGATTTCGAAGAACCTCAACGTGCCGAATGTGCGCTTCTGGATGAGCTTCGGCGAGCACTACATCAATGTGTTCACGGTGCTGAAAAACCTTGGCCTGCTCAGCGAGCAGCCGGTGAAAACGGCCGAAGGCCTGGAAGTGGTGCCGCTGAAAGTGGTCAAGGCCGTGCTGCCAGACCCGGCCTCGCTGGCCCCGGGCTACACCGGCAAGACCTGCATCGGCGACCTGGTCAAAGGCACCAAGAACGGTCAACCGCGCGAAGTGTTCATCTACAACGTGGCCGACCACGAAGAGGCCTACGCCGAAACCGACAGCCAGGGCATCTCCTACACCGCAGGCGTACCGCCAGTGGCTGCCGCCCTGCTGGTTGCCCGTGGCGAGTGGGATGCCAAACGCATGGTCAACGTCGAGGAGCTGCCAGCCGAGCCGTTCCTCAAGGCGCTGGACGTGATGGGCCTGCCGACCCGCGTCAAGGATGAAAAAGGTGATCGTCCTTGGGACGCTGAAGCCTAAGCGGTAAACAAGAAGGGGCGCCACTGTGGCGCCCCTTCTGCTTTGGCTGGCCGCTTACGCTTCAGTTGGCCTCGGCCGTGAGCTTCGCGCGCTCACCGAGTTTTTTCAGCAACGCCTTGGCCAGGGCCTTGTCCGAGAACGGGTTCTGCCCGGTAATCAACTCGCGATCCACCACCACATTCGGTTGCCAGGGCTTGGCATAACCCATGTCGCCGCCGGCCATCGCCATCGCGTTCGCCGGGTAGAACAACAAGCGCTGGCCGTTGAGCGAACGCTCGAACACCTGCTCCTCCGGGTCAGAGAAGATAGTCATCTTGTAGCCCTGGTACACCCAGTCTTTGGCTGCCGCCCGCTCGCCACGCGCCAGTGCGGCCTGGTAGCCAACCGGGTCTTGCTGCGCCGACAGCAAAGCGATTGGGCCGTGGCAGATAGCCGCAGTGGGTTTGCCTGCCTGGTGGAAATGCCGCAACAAGGCGCCGACATCCGGGTTGTTGGCCAAGTCGATCAAAGGCGCGTGGCCGCCGGGGATGAACAGCCCGGCATAGCGGTCGAGGTCGCCAGCCAGCACTTCTTTCACCGACAGGGTATCGCCGATGTCTGGCAGCCCCTGCACCACCTTTTCAATCCGGCGCATCTCTGTGGCATCACCGGCGAAATACTGCGGGTCGACCGAGCGTGGGTCCACACGCGGGGCATTACCCTTGGGTGTCACCAGCACCAGGCGGTAGTCAGCCTTGAGCAATTGGTCGGCGGGCACACCGAACTCATTGAGGTAATAGCCGGTGGCGTAGTGTTCGCCGTTCTGCAACGGCAGCTGGTGTTCACTGGACAGCAGCACCAGTACCTCGCCCTTGGGCGCCGATTGGGCACCACCGGCAAGCAAAGCGCCGGTGACTGCCAGCGCCAGTGTGGTCGGCTTCTTCATGCGTTAACTCCTGATCAGGCAAGCGCCTGCAATACCAAAGTGGCGGAGCGCAGGGTGTAATTGGCAGCTCCGGGTCAGTCATCACTGGGGGAATGCTACCGCTGCGGCTATGATTCGATAATTCTAAAGTGATCATGGCTGCCATTCGGAATATGAATATCGCCAACAAGGACTTGAACCTGCTCTATCTGTTCCATGTGCTTTACCAGGAGCGCAGCGCCACACTCGCCGCCCAACGCATGGCGCTTAGCCAGCCCGCACTCAGCCACAAGCTCGGCAAACTGCGTGATCAGCTCGGCGACCCCCTGTTCGTGCGTGCGCCCAGGGGGCTTACCCCCACACCACGGGCCCATGAGCTGGCGCCGGAGGTAGAACGCCTGGTAGCGGGCCTGGAAGGCTTCTATGAACGCTGCGAGGGGCAAGACTTTCTCTCCCGCCCTGCCCGCGTACACCTGTACAGCACCGATTATGTGGAGCAGACACTGCTGCCCAGGCTGTTACCAATACTGCGCAGCCAAGCGCCCAACCTGACGCTGATCACACACAACACCCGCGGCATGCTACCCCGAGAAGCGCTGGAAAAAGGCACCTGTGACCTGGCTGTCGCCGGCTTCTACACCGACTTGCCCGATACTTTCCACCAGCAGCGGCTGCTCAGGGAGCAGTTCGTAGTCCTTGCCTCGCGCAGCCATCCGGGCCTGGCCAGCGGCTTGGACTCGGACTTGGACTTGGACACATTTCTGGCCAGCGACCATCTGCTCACCACCCTGACCGGTGACCTTGATGGGCTGGTTGATCGCGCCCTGCACAGCCAGGGCAAGCAACGCCGGGTGGTGGCAGGCCTGTCCAGCTTCATCGCACCCATGCGCTTGCTGCGGGGTACCGACCTGCTTCTGACCTGCCTGCGCTCGCTGGCCCTCGAAGCTATCGACCGTGACCAGGACCTGCGCATGTTCCCGCTACCGCTGGAACTGCCGCCCGTGGAGGTGATGCAGATCTGGCATGCGCGTACCCATGCCGACCCCTTGCGGCGCTGGCTTCGCCAGCAGCTGTGGGCCGTGGCCCAGCAATAGGGATGTTTCCGACGAAAGTAGTCGGGTATGGCGAACAACTTCTTGCAATCCGGAAGATCTCAAAATACTGTATGAATATTCAGTACAGCGAGACGCCCCCATGCAACTCATCGCCAAACTCGGTATTTTGGCCGACGCTGCCAAGTACGACGCTTCCTGCGCCAGCAGCGGCGCGCCCAAGCGCAATTCGCGCGGTGGCGATGGCCTGGGTGCTACCAACGGCATGGGTATTTGTCACAGCTATACGCCCGACGGCCGCTGCGTGTCGCTGCTGAAGGTGCTGCTGACCAATTTTTGCCTGTACGACTGCCAGTACTGTGTCAACCGCCGCTCCAGCAACGTGCCTCGGGCACGTTTCAGCCCGGAAGAGGTGGTGCGCCTGACCTTGGATTTCTATCGGCGCAACTGCATCAGCGGCCTGTTCCTCAGCTCTGGCATCATCCGTTCGGCGGACTACACCATGGAGCAGCTGATTCGCGTGGCCCGACTGTTGCGCGAAGAACACAACTTCCGCGGCTACATCCACCTGAAGACCATCCCCGACGCCGACCCGCTGCTGATCGAAGAAGCCGGGCGCCTGGCCGACCGGCTCAGCGTCAACATCGAGCTGCCGACCGACGACAGCCTCAAGCGCCTGGCACCCGAAAAGCAGGCACACACCATTCGCCAGGCCATGGGCGTCATTCACCAGGGCCAGCTAGCCATAGCCAATGAGCCCAGGGCACCGCGCTTTACCCCGGCGGGGCAAAGTACCCAGGTCATCGTCGGTGCCGACAGCACCGATGACAGCACCTTGTTGCGCAATGCCGAATCGCTTTACCAGGGTTACGGCCTCAAGCGGGTGTACTACTCCGCGTTCAGCCCGATCCCCGACAGCCCAGGTAGCGTGCCGTTGGCCGCACCCCCACTGTTGCGCGAGCACCGCCTGTACCAGGCTGACTTCCTGCTCCGGGGCTATGGCTACAAGGCGGGTGAACTGTTGGGCCAGCACGGTACTTGGCACTGGACATCGACCCCAAGCTGGCTTGGGCGCTGGCCAACCGCGAGGTATTCCCCTTGGACGTGAACCGCGCCGAGCCGGCACTGCTGGCACGCATCCCCGGCATAGGCCTGCGCAGCGTGCAGCGCCTGGTGGCCTTGCGCCGGGAACGGCGTATCCGCTATGACGACCTGATTCAGCTGCGCTGCGTGCTGGACAAGGCGCGCCCGTTCATCGTCACCAGCGATTACCGCCCGGCACAGGCCGAACTGCGCAGCGGCTTGCTGCGTGCACGCCTGCGCGAACCGCAGGCACCGGTGCAAATGGGGTTGTGGGGGTGATTGCGCTCGACTGCGACGACCTGTTCGCCACATGGCGTGAACAGGCGCGGGTGTTACTGGGGCATGGCATCGACCCTTCGGAAATCACCTGGAACCAGGGCCCCATGTCGGATTTGCTGGCTGTACCCGCAGCGCTGCCTACCGGCCCTGGCCCCTTCCGGGCCAAAGTCCCGGCCCAATTGTTGGGTCAGTTGGAACTGGCCTCTCGCTACCGTGGCGAGCAACGCTGGAACCTGCTGTACGAAGTGCTGTGGCGTGTCGCCCACGGCGACCGCACCGCAATGCTGGCGGGGGACCGCCTGGGCAGTGAGTTGCAACGGCGCATCAAGCAGGTAACGCGCGAAGCCCATCATTTGCATGCCTTTGTCCGCTTCGTGCCGCTACCCGAAGTGGTGGCTGGGCAATTGCAACTGGACCTGGTGGCTTACCACGAGCCGGCACATGACGTTCTGCAGAGCGCCAGTGCGCACTTCGCCGACCGCCTGGGCAAGTTGCGCTGGCTGATCGCTACGCCTCAGGATGGCATTCGCTTCGACGGTGCCGGGTTCGACTATCAACGGCGCTGCCCGGCGCAATGGCGGCAGTGGGCGCGCAGTGCCGAAGACCCAGGGGCCGAGCTGTGGCGTACCTATTACCGCCATACGTTCAACCCTGCCCGCCTCAACCCTGATGCCCTGCGCCTGCACATGCCGGGGCGGTTCTGGAGGCACTTGCCGGAAGGCATGCTGATACCCCAGCTCGAGGGCCTGGCACGCCAAGGCAAGCAGCGGGACGGCCAGGCGCTGGAAGTGGCTGCGCAGGCCGGCAAAAAGATCAGCAAGACTGGGCGGTGATGCACGCCAGCCATACCGTGCGCGCAAATCGCCTCACTCCAGCAACCAGCCTGCATCGCCTTCGTCCAGCACGCCGCCATGATCAGTCCTGTCCCCCTTGCGCGCGACAGCAGCCCCCTCGATCAGGAAGTGCTCGGCCCCGCTTTCGATTACCGCACCGCAGGTAGTCCGGTCCCCCACCCTGGCCACTGCGCTGCCGTTGAATGTATACCCAGCACTCCCGCTCTCGACCTGGTTAGCGCCATGCAATGGGCAGAGATGTCGATGACCGACAAGCACAACAGGTTTCATCGCGCTTCGCCTGCGTGCGGTGCGGTACGTGATTCGCGATCAATCGCCACTGGCCAGTGAACCCTCGGCGCCAGGCAGTGCATGTGGCTCAGACCATCATCATCATTCCAGTCGCGGGCGGGGTGTACGAACTTCGGGAGGGCCTGGGGGCCTTGCTGCATGAACAGTCTGGCGATGGCCCAGTAGCCCTCGCCGTGGTAGAGGTCGTGGCTGAAAAACACGCGGTCAATGACTTCGTTGGTTTCCGGGTTACGGACCGACAGCATGACGTTTTCGATCAGACCGCCGTGGCCGGGGGCGTAGATTCGGTAAACCTCGGCGGTAACGTCATCCCAGTTGTAGGCAACGGGTTTGACGCCCCAGTGTCTGCGGCTGAATAAATACATGTAATGAAATCTGAATTGATAGAGGTAGATTTTCGGCGTAACCGATTGAAGCGAATGGGCTCGTCTCTTGGAACAGCCAGATCCAACTTGATAAAGCAAAGGATCACCCACAGCGGTAGGACAGGAAATATCACAGTCAAGACATTGGTGACCCAATCATGGGTAAACCCTTCAACCAGCAACCCCCAATACAACCATAGCGCCACGCCTAAGCAGAGCAGCATCGATGGCACACCCAATAATGCTACAACGCCTCGCAAGCTGACTGACTGCCTTGGCAACTCCAGATAGATCGCATCGTAATAGTTGGGTGGGGGTTTGATCCTGTCCAGACACCCACTGACCATGGGCTCTTCTCCAACATGAGGGAGATCATACCTCCAACCCAATTGCCGATATGCTAATGGTCTGTGCTTGACGCTCATGCATTCTCCGCCTGCACCCGACTTTCGAGGCGTGCGCTTGAAATATTTTTATCTGGCCAATACGCAACCGTCAGTGTGGCCGATTTAATGGTGTGCGCACCAGCGGTCGGCATTAGCGCTATCACACCAGTCAATTCTAATGACGGCGCGTATTCTGGATGCGTATGCATACTTAACATCAGAGAAACATCGGTCCGATAGTCCGGAAACGTGGAGCAGAGCAATTTGAAAACTTTTTTGTTTGGTTGAGAAGCTCCGGGCAATCAGAATCATAGCTGCCGGATGCTACCAACTCTCCACTATGGCAGCCAGGAAACTCACCATCACCTGCGCGATGTACTAGTAACGCCCAATCACACCCTGAATTGACCTCATCATACCGGGGCAACCTAATTTGAAATTTTAGTTTTTGCTCAACAACCAAGCCGGCCAACCCACCAACTTTGCGTATTGCGATATCGCTGACCAAAACCGAGTCAAAATTCAGTCCAATTTGAAGCCCAAGAGTTTCAGCATTAAGCTCCGCTATGGCTATATCTGCCCACTCGACCGAATCCCAACGAACGTTAGGAACTTCGCCCCCCTTGCCAAACAAGCTTCGACTGACCCATACCTCAGGAGGGTTGTCGGGTAACCGGCACAAGCAACTGAGGTGAGCTGCGATGTCGGCCGCTGGCTGTTCACTGAACACCCAGCCGCATACGTAGCGCCTTGGCTGAAACAACCCACGCACGGCTCCCCGGGCGGTCAATTCCAATATTGCGCGGCTGGGCAGCGCACCGGGCACAGCCAGGCATACCAGTACAGGATGCAGGTGTGGCACATGCACCAGGTCGGGCCTGGGTACACGCATCAAAGCGCTCGCCCCCAATGCCTCGCGAAGCTGGGCGAGCAAGGCTGGATCGCCTTTGTCCTCGGGCGCGAGGGGGTCGACCAACACATAGCTGTACAGGGTGGGCGCATGCTGCTGTTCGATCACGTGGGCCAGTTCATCAGCCGTCATCAGAGCTTTCCCTCACAGGTGCTGGCAGCGTTCGGCGTCAATGTCAGCGACGTAGCGCTGCCTGCCCCCTGCGCAGTCGCCTGGGTTTGCCCCATCAGGTTCAGTGTCTGGCCATTGAGGGTGATACCGCGCCGGTCCAGCACGATGCAGCCACCTGGGGTTTTCAACTCTATGCGCTCACTGGCATGCAGCTGATACACCGTAGTGCGCTGCTGCATGCCGTTGCCGACTTCGACCCGTTGCGCACCTTTGACCACCAAGGCGCTGTCCTTGCCGACGAGAACCTGCTGACAGCCCAGGGTCGCTTCACTGCGGTTGTTACCGACCTGGTGCGTCAGGTCATGCTTGATCTCGACCTGGCAGTTCTGCCCGATGAACTGGTTGTGGTTGCCCCCGGTTTCCTGGCGATAGTGGTTACCGATGCTAAGTTGCTGATCATTGCCCACCTGCTCCAGCCGATTGCGCCCGACACGCGTGGTTTCGTCGTTGCCGGCCACCGTGTTGTAGTCGCGCTGGGCATGAATGAACACCTCCTCCCTGCCCAGTTCATCCTCGAAGCGCAGCTCATTGAAGCCATTGCCCTTGTGGGTCTGGCTCTTGATGGTCATGCGGGTTTTGTGCTCCGGCAGGTCATACGGCGGAAGCTGATCACCGCAGTAGGTACGCCCGATGATCAGCGGCTGGTCGGGGTCGGCATTGACGTACTGGATGATCACGTCCTGGCCAATACGCGGGATGGCCATCGAGCCCCAACTGCCGCCTGCCCAGCTTTGCGAAACCCGGACCCAGCAAGAGCTGAACTCATTGCCCTTGCTCTCCCGATCCCAGGGAAAACTGACCTTGACCCGGCCCCACTCGTCACAGTAGATCTCTTCGCCGGGCGGGCCGACCACGGTGGCCATGTGCGGGCCATCGATACGGGGTTTGGCCAGGGGGGCCGGGCGCCATTCGCGGGTGCCCGGCACCAGCATGGCACGCTGCACGTAGCGGGTGCCCTGGTCGGCGCTGCCTGCCTCTTCCTGCAGGCTGGTGAACTGCACGCCTTCATGGTGCACGCGGATCGGCCGCCAATGCACGTTCAGGTCTTCGCGCGGGTGCCCGACAAGCGTGAAACTCAGCCCTGGTTGCAGGCGTACATCATCGCCCTGCACCTCGGCAACATGCGCGTCGTGGCGCAGCGCCGCGAGGCGCGTGGCCGTGAACGGTACGCCGACCGCGTCCCGCTTGTAGCGCCCAGGGTAGTCGAAACGCTCGTAGGCCAGCGTTTGATGGGGGATGCTGCTGTCAGCGGCCCGATGCTCCTGGCGGTAGCGCGGGTGGGTGAAGGTGTAGTCCCGCTGCACCTGCCGGGTGCTGCGGACCTGCTCGCTGTAACGCAGGCGCCGCAGGCACGGCACGGCCTGATCACCACCGCTGTTGGCGTGATACAGCACGTGGTCGGGGTCGATATCACCCTCATCTACCGCTTGCAGGTCATCGGCCCGGACCGCGCCGCGGCTGATAGTGCCAAACGCCAGCAGCCGATCGGTAATGACCAGGCGGTGCTGTTGTGGCGTGTGCTCGAAGCGGTAGACAAAGCCTTCTTCGGCTGCCAGCCGGGCGATGAAGTCGAGGTCGGTTTCACCGGCCTGGACGCAGAACTCGCGAACCTGATGCTCGCCGAGGCTCTTGATTTCGAAGCGGTTGATGCCCTGGCGCTGCAACATCAGTTCAATAATCTGCGGCACAGTCTTGTGCTGGAAGATGCGCCAGTTCGAACGCAGCCTGGCGCGGGCCAGTTGCGGCTCGATCAACGCGTGGTAGTAGGTACGAAACATGCCGGTCTCGCCTTGGCTGAAACTGCTGACCAGGCCGTGCACATGGCGCAGCGGCTGCTCGCCACGCCAGACCGTGAACAGCCCAGGCTTGTCGAGCAGCAGGCCGAAGTCGACATCCGCGTCGAAACTGATCAGTTCCAGGTGCAGTTGGAACGGCGCGCTGATGGCCTCTTCGAGTTCGAATGAAACCACTTCGAACTCAACCCGGCCGGCCAAGGCCTCGAAGCTGAACCGCAGATCGGACTGGCTAGGCATGCGGACTCCCGGCTACCACCTTGAGACAAGGCTGTCGAGCGACTGCAGCACTCCGGCGCTGCTCAGCGCTCAGGCGAAATCGGTAGCAACAGAAGGCCCCGCGGCCTTGAGGTGGGTGGTGCATGAAGAGGTCCTTGTCTTCCGGCAAACTGAAGACATGAACGCTAGCGGGGAACCGATTCTGCGAGAAGTCCAGCACTTCCCGGCGTAACGTAGGAAATGTCGGCTGAGTTTTCGATGACAGGCGCGCGCCGAGAGACCGAGCGCTGCGCGAGGGCCGCTCGATCTCTGCGAGGCTCGTAAATGTTCAGGGCCGAAGGCGTTCAAAGCTTGAACTGCCCGACCAAGGTCGTCATCTCCCCCACCAGGCCCGACAGTGCCTTGCTCGCAGCGCTGGTCTGATGCGCCCCGGCCGCCGAATGGTTGGACAGTTCACGGATGTTCAGCAGGTTGCGATCCACTTCGCGCGCAACCTGCGCCTGCTCTTCGGCGGCGCTGGCGATGACCAGGTTGCGTTCGTTGATTTCGCCAATCGCACTGTAGATACCCTCCAGCACCTGCCCCGAGG
Organism: Pseudomonas sp. UBA6699; assembly: GCF_002454615.1. Taxonomy (NCBI): domain Bacteria; kingdom Pseudomonadati; phylum Pseudomonadota; class Gammaproteobacteria; order Pseudomonadales; family Pseudomonadaceae; genus Pseudomonas; species Pseudomonas sp. UBA6699. The sequence goes on along the minus strand of NZ_DKJF01000023.1, from coordinate 134,524 downwards.
CCAGGGTGACGTCCAGGGTCGACTGCGCACGGTGGGTGCTGGCCTGCATCGACGCCACTGCCGCTTCGGTGCCGGCCTGTACTCGGCCGATCATCTGCTCGATTTCCTGGGTCGACTGTTGCGTGCGGTAGGCCAGCGTACGCACTTCATCGGCCACCACGGCAAAGCCGCGGCCCGCCTCCCCGGCACGCGCCGCTTCGATGGCGGCGTTCAGCGCCAGCAGGTTGGTTTGCTCGGAGACCGAGCGGATCACTTCCAGCACCTTGCCGATATCGCGCACCTGCCCCACCAACTGCTCCAGGTGGGTACTGCTGGTCTGGATCTCGCGGGTCATGGCCTCGGTGCCGTCGATATTGTCGCTGACCTGGTGGCGGCTTTGCGTGGCTAGCTGGTTGGACTCGCTGGTGGTCTGCGAGGTGCTGATCGCATTGCGTGCAACCTCCTCCACGGCGGTGGTCATTTCGGTCACGGCAGTGGCTGCCTGTTCCAGCTCCAAGCCTTGTTGGCGCAGGTTTTTGGCGCTTTGCTCGGTTACCGCGTCCAGCGCAGTGGCGGCTTCGTCCAGTTGCCGGGCACAGCGGCCGATCTGGCCCAGGGTGTCGCGCTGGCTTTGCTGCATACGCTGCAACTCGTGGAACAGCTGGCCGATCTCGTTACTGCCTTGTGCCTGCACTGGCATGCTCAGGTCGCCCCCGGCAATACGCTGAAAGTGCTGGCCGGCCTCACGCAGGGGGTGCAGCACGCGCTGGGCGATGAAGCCCCAGCACAGGGCTGCCAGGGCCAAGGTCAGCGCCAGCAGGCCGAGGCTGAGCAACTGCGCACGGGCCAGGCGGCGATCGGATTCGAGCATGATCTGCTGGCCACGCTGGCCCAATTCGCCAACCAGTTGCTGACGTAGCGCCTGCAACCGGCCCATGGCGTTACCGGCGTCGACGTTGACCTTGAAGTATTGCTCCAGCGAGCGCTGGCGGGTGGCCTCACGCTGCCCGGCCACCGCGGCGGCGTATTCGGCGAAGGTCGCCTGCAACTCGGTCGCCAAAGTGCGCAGGGCCGGCTCGCGGCTGTTTTCGACGAATTCGTCGACCAGCTTCTGGCTTTTTTCGTTCAACTCGAGCGACAGTGCCATGCGCTTGGCAGCACTGTCGTCGTGGCCGCCGAGTTGCTCGATGAAGCCCGACGACACGTTGGCGCTGGAACGGATGGCCATCAGCAAGGCATTGTTCAAGCGGTCCGACTGGTGCGCAGTCTGGTCCAGTTCGGTGATCTGCTGGTCACTGCCAACCGCCGCTCGCCAGGCACTGAGGGTGGAAAACAGCAGGGTCAGGCTGAACAGCGACAATACCCAGAACATTCCGGTGCGGATCTTCAAGTTGGCAAGCATGCGGGCAGTACTCCTGGTTGGCACCACTTCTGATCGGTGATTCGACGGTGGGTGTGCTGCTATCGGAGCGGCGCGGCGCCGGCTTGAGGGGCTCAGGCATGCTTGTGGGCGGTAACCGCACAGATGTTGCCTGCATGCGGGGCCTCGCCAAGCAACTCGCGCGGTGCCTGGCAGCGCATGCGTTGGCGGGCTTGGCAGGGAAAGCCTGGGTTTGCCAGCCAAGCCGCGATGCGGTTAAAGTCGAGCCCTGGCGCTGGCTGCGCCTGCGGTCCGCGCAAAGGGGTTACCCGAGCCATGCGATAACCTGTTTCCATACCAGCTCCAGGCTTGTCGGCGGACCGAGCCTCAAAGGAGTTGGCATGCCCACCATCCATGCATCCCGCCACCATGGCCTGCTCGATCTTGCCGCTTTGCGCAAACGCGCCAAGCGTTTGCTCAACGCCCTGAAGCACCACCAGGCCGACGACGCCCGGGAACAGTTGCGCACCCTTGGCCTGCCTGGCCCCCATTATCGCCTTGCCGATACCCAATGGCTGGTGGCCCGCGAAGCCGGCTTCGCCAGCTGGCCCAAGCTCAAGGCGCATGCCGATGCCGTAGCGTTCGCCGCACGCCAGCCTGGCTTCGCTGCCGATGACGAAGCCGCCGTGCAGCATTGGCGCTGCGGTAACGATATTGCCCACAGCTTGCGGGTTGCGGGGTTTGCCGGCGCTTTCCAGATGTTCGACGACCCCATGGTGATGGGGCCGGTGCCGGCCCTGCCAGAAGATCGGTACTGGCCGGTGCGCGGCGCGTTCATACAGCAAGCGTTCAACCTCAGCGCCGAGGCTGTCGCCCCGCGCCAGGCTGCACAGCAAGCCGCATTGGCCGGTTTGAACGGCGACAGTCAGCTGGTGCTGTGGTGCGAAGCCGACGCTTACGACCAGTTGTTCCTGATCCGCGTGCTCGCCAGCCTGCCCTGTTTGCCGCGACGCCTGGAGCTGATCGAAATCGACCAGGTCCCTGGCGTAGAGCGCTTCATCGGTATCGGCCAACTGGCCCCGGATCTGCTGGCCTGGCTATGGCCACAACGTCGCGCGCTGGGTGAGGATGCACTGACCTTGGCGCGCCAGGCTTGGGCTGCCTACACCGCCGCTGAACCCCAAGCCTGGGCCGCCCTCGCTGGCCGCCAGCACCGGCCTTTGCCGCTGTTGGGCCGGGCACTGGCGCGCCAGCTGCAAGAGCTGCCTGGCCCCAGCGACGGCTTGAGCCTGACCGAACGCCTGCTGCTGCGCGTTCTGGCATCGCATGGGGAGCTGCCAGCCGGACGCGTGTTTACCCAACTGATGCAGCAGGATGAGCCGCTCCCTTACCTGGGCGACATGATGTTCCATGCCCTCCTGCAGCCGTTGCTCCATACACCCCACCCGCTGCTGCGCGAAGGCCCGGGCGACGCCTGGGCCCATCGGCCATTACGGCTGACCGCACTCGCCGAACAGGTGCTGGCCGGCCAGCGCCACTGGCTCGACCAGCGCCCTGCTCAGCGTTGGGTAGGCGGGGTATGCATCGACCCGGCTGACAAGCCTTGGGTGGTTAGCGAGCAAGGCGAGGTCTGGCGACGACAATAGCGACGCGGCTTGGCTGCAAGGGTTGGCGGGAAGCCTTATTCCGCCAGCACCTCCTCCAGCGCCTGCTCCAGCGTGCTGACGGTGCGCTCGATATGCTGCAGTTTTTCCAGCCCGAACAGGCCAATGCGGAAAGTCTGGAAATCTGCCGGCTCATCGCACTGCAGCGGCACCCCAGCGGCGATCTGCAGCCCGTGGTCGGCAAATTTGCTGCCGTTCTTGATGGCGGCATCATCGGTGTAGCTCACCACTACACCCGGGGCCTGGAAACCGCTGGCGGCCACGCTCTTGATGCCTTTGCCGGTCAACAGGGCGCGCACCCGCTTGCCGAGGGCCTGTTGCTCGGCCCGCAGTGCGTCGAAGCCGTAGGCGCGCATCTCGTTCATCACGCCGTTGAACCTTGCCAGTGCATCGCTAGGCATGGTCGCGTGGTAGGCATGCCCGCCCTGCTCATAAGCCTGCATGATCTGCAGCCACTTTTTCAGGTCGCAGGCAAAACTGCTGCTCTGTGTCTGCTCGATGCGTTGCAGGGCCAGGGCACTGAACATCACCAAGGCGCAGCATGGGGAAGCACTCCAGCCCTTCTGCGGGGCGCTGAGCAGCAGGTCGACGGCGCATGTGTGCATATCGACCCACACCGCGCCGGAGGCGATGCAGTCCAGCACGAACAAGCCGCCCACTGCATGCACGGCCTCACCCACCGCGCGCAGGTAGTCGTCGGGCAGCATGATCCCGGATGACGTTTCGACATGCGGGGCAAAGACCACCTGCGGTTTGTGTGCCGCAATCGCCGCCAGCACTTCATCCAGCGGCGGTGGCGCATAGGCTGCCTGGCGCCCGGTTTCCACCGGCCTGGCTTTCAGCACCGTGGTAGCCGCCGGAATGTTGCCCATCTCGAGAATCTGGCTCCAGCGATAACTGAACCAGCCGTTGCGGATCACCAGGCACTGCTGGCCAGTGGCGAACTGCCGCGCCACTGCTTCCATGCCAAACGTGCCACTGCCCGGCACCACGGCCACGCCCTGGGCGTTGTACACCTGTTTCAAGGTGCCGGAGATGTTCTTCATCACGCCCTGAAATGCCTGTGACATATGGTTGAGGGAGCGGTCGGTGTACACCACCGAGTACTCGATCAAACCCTCGGGGTCGACACTGGGATAAAGCTTTGACATGGGCTGGCTCCTTTGGCAGAGACGTCATTGCCCTCGACCCTGCCTCAAGCCCCGGCAAATGACAAGGCGCGGCCGCGGCGGCAGCTCACAAATCCGCTTGGACAATACATATGGAAATACGTATATTCGGATTTCCATATGTAAAGACCCTGCCATGATTACCCCACCTGAAGTGTTCAAATGCCTGGCCGACGAAACCCGTGCCCGCGTCACCCTGCTGATCGCCAGGCTGGGTGAACTTTGCGTCTGCGAGTTGATGTGCGCGCTGAACGACAGCCAGCCGAAGATAAGCCGCCACCTGGCCCAGCTACGCAGCAGTGGCCTGTTGCTGGACCGACGCCAGGGGCAATGGGTGTATTACCGCCTCAACCCGGACCTGCCCACTTGGGTCAATGCGGTTCTGCAGGCGACGCTACAGGCCAACGAGCAATGGTTGGCACACAACACCCAACGCCTGCAGAACATGGATGGCCGCCCTGTCCGGGGCTCTGCCTGCTGCTGATCAACAACGAGAAAGAACCCTATGCTGGTCGCCATTGCAGTCTTCGTTTTCACCCTTACCCTGGTCATCTGGCAGCCCAAAGGGCTTGGCGTTGGCTGGAGCGCCGCGCTCGGCGCGGTCATCGCCCTTGCCACAGGTGCCGTTTCGCTGCACGACATCCCGGCGGTCTGGGGCATCGTCTGGAACGCCACGTTCACGTTCATCGCCGTCATCATCATCAGCCTGCTGCTCGACGAAGCCGGGTTTTTCGAATGGGCAGCCCTGCATGTGGCGCGCTGGGCAAATGGCAGCGGCTACCGCCTGTTCGCCTTTTGCGTACTCCTCGGTGCTGCCGTGTCGGCATTGTTCGCCAACGACGGTGCGGCGCTGATCCTCACCCCCATCGTAATGTCGATGCTGCTGGCACTGCGTTTCTCGCCGGCTGCGACGCTGGCTTTCGTCATGGCCGCCGGCTTTATCGCCGATACCGCCAGCCTGCCGCTGGTTGTCTCCAACCTGGTGAACATCGTTTCGGCCGATTACTTCGGGTTGGGCTTCGCCGAGTACGCTTCGGTGATGGTGCCGGTGAACCTGGCCAGCGTCGCCGCGACGCTGGTGGTACTGTCGCTGTACTTTCGCCGTGACATACCGCAGCACTACACCGTTGCAGCCCTCAAAACGCCCGGCGAAGCGATCCACGACCGTGCCACCTTCACGGTCGGGGGTTGGGTGTTGCTGGCGTTGCTGGTGGGCCTGTTCGCACTTGAGCCACTGGGTATCCCGATCAGTGCAGTGGCAGCCGTGTGTGCCGCCCTACTGTTCGCGGTCGCCGCGCGCGGGCAGCGCATTGCGACCCGCCGCGTGCTGCGCGAGGCCCCCTGGCAGGTGGTGATTTTCTCGCTCGGCATGTACCTGGTGGTCTACGGGCTGAAAAATGCCGGCCTGACCGACATGCTCACCCAACTGCTCGACCGCCTGGCTCAACAAGGGCTGTGGAGTGCCACCCTGGGCACCGGGTTGATCGCAGCGTTGCTGTCTTCGGTCATGAACAACATGCCCAGCGTGCTGGTCGGCGCGTTGTCGATCCAGGCCAGCGAAGCGCAAGGCCTGGTGCGCGAGGCGATGATCTACGCCAATGTGATTGGCTGCGACCTGGGCCCGAAAATTACCCCTATCGGCAGCCTGGCAACACTGCTCTGGCTGCATGTGCTGGCGCGCAAAGGCGTGCGGATAACCTGGGGTTACTACTTCAAGGTCGGCATTTTGCTGACCCTGCCCGTGCTGTTGATCACCCTTTCGGCTTTGGCACTGCGCCTTAGCCTCTGATAGTCCGCCAGCAAGCGGAGGAGCCCCTATGCGAGTTCTGTTCATGTGCACGGCCAACAGCTGCCGCAGCATCCTTTCCGAGGCCGTGTTCAATCACCTGGCGCCTGACGGCTTTGAAGCCGTCAGTGCCGGCAGTTTTCCCAAGGGCCAGGTGTTGCCTCGCAGCCTGACCACCCTGCAGCAGGCCGGCATTTCGACCCAGGGCCTGAGCAGCAAGGGTAACGAGGCATTCGAGGGGTGCCCGCCCGACATCGTGGTCACCGTGTGCGACAAGGCCGCCGGCGAAGCCTGCCCGGTGTACTTCGGCACGGCACTGAAGGCGCACTGGGGCCTGGAGGACCCGTCCGATGTAGAGGGCGATGCAGCGACCGTCGACGCGGCTTTCCACGCCACGTTGGCGCGGATAACAGCCCGTTGCGAAGCATTCTTCGCCCTGCCCTTCGACACGCTGCAACGCGATCAGCTGCAGCAAGCGCTGGCTCGCATCGGTACGCTTTAAGCATCACGGGCAGGAGGTCGCCGCTACAGGCCTGAACCCCTGCCACCAACCCTCACGCTTTTGCGGCCGGTCGCAAGCGGAAGCTGACACCCATGCGGTTGAACGCGTTTATCGCGGCAATGGCCGCGGTGAGCTCGACCAAATCTTTTTCTGTGAACGCGGCCGACGCGGCGGCGTAGGCATCGTCCGATACGTGCGTCTCACTGACCCGGGTCACTTCCTCTCATGCGTGTTGCCCCTGCGGTAGCGGCTTGGAAGACGCGGCGAAGAACCCTTGCACTTCAGCCTGTGCAGCAGCCCTGGCCGCTTGCAGAAACTCCGCCCCTCTGGCGGTGCCCTCGAGGGTGAAGTAATTGACCTGCTTTAGGCCAATCGTGGCAAGTACGGCGGACAGGTATGGCCGGAGAAAGTCGGGTTGGCGGGCATTCGGCCCGCTGATGTAGCCCCCGGAGGCTACAGCCACATAAACCGGCCGATCCACCACCGTGCCCACCTTGCCTGCCGCAGTGCTCAGGAACGTGATGCCGACCCGTACCACGTGATCGATCCAGGCCTTGAGCGGTGCTGGCACACTGTAGTTATGCATTGGCGTGGCAATCAGCAGCAGGTCGCAGGCCTGCAACTGGCCAATCAGTTCGTCGGAACGGTTCAATGTGCCGTCTTGCGCTACGGCTTCAGGCCCTCCTGGGTTGGCCAGGGCCTGGGCATACCCGGCGTCGACGGGCGCCAGGTCATTGAGGTCGAAATCGGTGACCTGGATACCGCGTCTGCCAGCCTGCACGGCCAAGCCGAGCAGAATGTGCTGGGACAGTTTGAAGCTTTCTGATGCCTGACCGTTCGGGCTGGCGATCAGGCGAAGAATGCGCAAAGGCGCCCTGGGCTGCTCTGACGACGTCATGAAGTTACCTCGTTGAGAGACGTGCTGCCGCTCAAGGCGCAGCGAACTGTTTTTGGAAGCGCGTGGCACTGTTGTGCAGGCCTTGACGGGAATAGAAGTGTTGGGCGCGGGTATTGGCCAACCCGGTATCGAGCACGAGGCGCGCACACCCCGTGGCCTGGGCCAACCGCTGCAAGGCAGCCAGCAATCGTGCGCCCCACTGCTGGCCACGCTGCGTTTCGGCGGTGACCAGGTCGTCCACATACAGGAACCGCCCGTAGACCAGGTTTTCCTGAAGGCGGTAACCTGCCAGCGCCACGAGTTGGCCTGAGTCGAAGCCCCCGAGCAGCCGATAGCCTTCAGCGCGCATACGCTGGACGCGGCCGATGAAGTCGGCCTCGCCAGCCAGGTGCGGGCGCAGTTGCTGCATGACCGGGAACGCGAGATGCAGGTCATTCTCGCCGTCCAGATAGCGCAGGTCCGAATCAGCCAGGTCAGGCTCACGCGGTACTGAGGGGGCCGGGGTGAACGTCATGGTGGCAAAGCTCGCTCGATGGGTGACGGGGCTATGATGAACCACGTTCAACCCATTTGAATGAGCCAAGAAAGGGTATATGAACTAGGCCATGATGACGTTTTCTTCTCCATCCTTCGCACCGCTCGATGAGCGCTCCGCCGCGCCGCTCTACCGGCAACTCTACAACCGTGTGCTCGCCGCGATAGCAGCAGGCACCTTGGCGCCGGGTGACCGCTTGCCGTCTGCGCGGGCCATGGCCAAGGAGCTGGGGGTGGCACGTGGCACCGTCGAGCTTGCCTATTCGTTGCTCACCAGTGAGGGCTACCTGCTGGGCCTGAAGCAGAAAGGCACCGTGGTCAACCCTGAGCTGCGCCCGCCCGCAGCCGCGGCGACAGGGCAGCCCCCGGCCAGTGACGGTCCCGAGGACCCGGACGCCCTGCGGCGCCCGCCACAGCTTTTGCCATTTCAAATGGGTTTGCCGGCGATGGATGCCTTCCCGCGCAAGATCTGGGCGCGCCTGGGTGCTCGCTACCTGCGCGGGGTGCAGCCGGGTGACCTGGACTACCCGCCGCCCCTTGGGCTGCCAGCACTGCGCAGCGCGATTGCCTCGTACCTGCAGATGTCACGGGGCATCGCTTGCACGGCCCAGCAGGTGTTCATCACCAGCGGTTGGCGCAGCAGCCTGTCGCTGGTAGCGCAGACGTTGTTGCGCAACGGCGAGCGTGCCTGGGTTGAAGACCCGGGTTATCCCGTCACGCGCCAGGTACTGCACCAATTCGGGCTTGAACTGGAGGGGGTGGCAGTGGATGCCGAGGGCATGAATGTCGAGCAGGCTATCGCCAACGCCAGGGCGGCGCAGGTCGCCATGGTCACACCGGGCCATCAGAGCCCCCTGTCCATGGCCTTGTCGCTGCCGCGACGGCAACTGCTGCTGGACTGGGCCGCCAGCACCGGGGCCTGGATCGTGGAGGACGACTACGACAGCGAGTACCGCTATGTCAGCCGCCCGCTCCCGCCGCTTGCCAGCCTGGATCGCAATGGGCGGGTGCTGTATGCGGGCACCTTCAGCAAAGTGCTGTTCCCCGGTATCCGCCTGGCCTACCTGGTGGTGCCCCTGGCTCAGGTTGCAGCGTTCGAGCGGGTCGCCCACGCACTGTTTTCCGGCGGTTCACCCTCGATGACCCAGGCCCTGGTGGCGCAGTTCATTGCCGAGGGCCACTTCACCCGTCATATCCAACGTATGCGCCGGCTCTACAACGAACGCCGGGCCTTGACCGTCGGCGCACTGGAGCGGAGCTTGCCCAAAGGTTGGCATGTCGAGCGGTCTCCAGGCGGCATGCATTTGCTGCTGCGCCTGCCGCAGGGGGTAAGTGACACCCTCCTGGCGGAGCAATTGCTCGCCAAGGGGATCGCGGTACAGGCCCTGTCGCGCTGGCATCTGGCGCTTCCCCGCCGTTCAGGGCTGCTGCTGAGCTTCACCAATTGCGCCAGCGCTGCCCAGGCTGAGCAGCTCGGCGCATTGATCAGCGAGAAGCTAAGCCACTCGCCGCGGCCCCTCGCACCGGCTGCAAATCTTCTGGCAAACAACCGTGAGCCCTGATGCGTTCTGTGGGCAGGGCTAGCTCGCCAACGAAGACGCTCAGGCGGAAGATCACTTACAGCCCGAGCTCGCTCAGCCCAGGGTGGTCATCCGGGCGGCGGCCCAATGGCCAGTGGAACTTGCGCTCGCTTTCCTTGATAGGCATATCGTTAACGCAGGCGAAGCGACGGTGCATCAGGCCATCCGCTTCGAATTCCCAGTTCTCGTTACCGTAGGAGCGGAACCAGTTACCGGAATCATCATGCCACTCGTAGGCGTAACGCACGGCGATGCGGTTATCGGTAAACGCCCAGAGCTCTTTGATCAGGCGGTAATCCAGCTCTTTTTTCCACTTGCGGGTCAGGAAACCTTTCGCTTCTTCGCGGTTGGTGGCGAACTCAACGCGGTTACGCCATTGGGTATCCAGCGTATAGGCCTGCGAGACTTTCTCCGCGTCACGGCTGTTCCAGCCATCTTCAGCGAGTCGAACTTTCTCGATGGCTGTTTCACGGGTAAAAGGTGGAAGTGGCGGGCGAGCTTGGGCATTGGACATGATCATGTCTCCAGTCGAGTTGGGCAGCAAAGTGTGATTACAACTTCAGGCATTCAAACGTCAGGGCGCAAACTCTTTCAGCAAAAGTTGCGCAACTTCCATGGCATCATCAGCAGCGTGATAATCCCCCATGACACGCGCCGTGGTGATCGCGCCCTCGATCAGGACAAACAACTGCCGGGCCAAGACCAACGGTTGCCGAACATTCAATTGCTCAGCCAGTTCAAGCGTGTAGTCCAGGAGTTTCTGCTTGTGCAACTTAGCGATCTGGCGGATGGGGTCTTCAGGGTCCCCGACCTCGCCTGCCGTGTTGATGAATGCACAACCGCGAAAACCATCCGACTCGAACCAGCCTTTCAACACAGTGAACATGTTCAGTATGCGAGCGTATGGCGTGGCTGCTTTATCGCATTCAGTCCTGAACCACTGCATCCAGCGTACGTCGCGGGCACCCAAGGCCGCAGCGGCAATATCATCTTTGGTGGCGAAGTGGTTGTAGATGCCCTTTCTCGACACGCCCGAAGTTTTCACCAGTAAATCCATGCCCGTTGCATGAATCCCGTTTTCGTAGATGAGTTTCTCGGCGGTCGCCAAGATCTGGTCTCTGTGATCTATCGTTGGTCTGCTCATGGGGCCAATGTAGAACGATCGTTCTCTACGGTCAAGCACCTTTCGGTGATTTATGTTTTCAGGCCAGCGGGGCAGTGACGCAACGCTCCGGGCAATCCCCCCGCGATTGCAGACATCAGCAATCAGCCTGTCAGGGCGATATCCAACAGCCAGCCCAGGCCACCGCTGCCGAGTACAACCAGCCACGGCGGCAATTTCCAGAACATCAAGGCAACCAGCGCCACAAGGGCCAGGCCAACGTCATGTGGGGCGCGAATCGCGCTCGTCCATACGGGCTGATACAAGGCGGCAAGCAATAGCCCTACCACTGCCGCATTGATGCCCAGCAGTGCCGCTTGGGTGCCGCTGTTGCGCAACAGCCGCTGCCAGAACGGCAAGACACCCACAACGAGCAGGAACGCAGGCGCGAAAATCGCCACCAGGCAGCTCAGGCCCCCCACCCAGCCGCTGGGCGCCTGGTTCATCGAGGCGCCAAGGTAGGCTGCGAAGGTGAAAAGCGGCCCTGGGACGGCTTGAGCCACGCCATAGCCAGCCAGGAATGCGTCTTTGTCGACCCACCCAGATGGCACGACTTGCGCCTCCAATAGCGGTAGCACCACATGCCCGCCACCGAAGACCAGCGAGCCCGAACGGTAGAAAGCGTCCAGCATCGACAGCATCTGACCGGGGAACAACGTTGCCAGGAGCGGCAGGCCCAGCAGCAAGGTCAAGAACAAGGCGAGCCAGCATAAGCCTGCGCGACGGCGAATGCTGATGGGCAGTGAATCATGGCATGCCCCTGGCTGGGGCTTGAACAGCAATAGACCGATGAGTGCGGCAACGCCAATGACGCCCACTTGCCCTAAAGCGGACGGCAGCAGCAGCACGAAACAAGTGGCTGCCGCCATGATGGCCATACGCGGTGCATCGGTGCACGCATTACGCGCCATACCCCATACCGCCTGTGCGACTACCGCCACCGCCACCACCTTCAAACCGTGCAACACGCCAGTGGGCACCGCATCGCCATAGCTGGCCAGGCCCTGAGCGAAGAGGATCAAGGCAATCGCCGACGGTAGGGTGAAGCCCATCCAGGCAACCAGTGCACCGCCATAGCCCAAGCGGCTCAGCCCAAGCGCGATGCCGACCTGACTGCTTGCAGGCCCGGGCAGAAACTGGCAAAGGGCGACCAAATCCGCATAACTGCGCTCGCTTAGCCATTGTCGACGCACAACGAATTCATCCCGGAAATAAGCCAAGTGTGCGACGGGGCCGCCAAACGAAGTCAGGCCCAATCGCAAAAAAATCAGGAAAACAGCCCAGTGGCTACGGTCGGCCTGAAGGGTATCGCTCATATTCGTTTGATCCATGACTGGCGATTGCGCCAAACGATAATCCAAAATCCGAACGCCACAGCATGAACCTGGCATTGCGACCTGATGAAGCAGATGCCACTGAACCTTACGGGTCACCGCCCGGCCGGGCAACGGGGATGGCGCCGGGCCCTAGACCTCTCAACCGCGCAACGCCCGCGCCAACACGTCCCAGATTCTGTCATCTGCACATTGGGCCACGTTGAAACGCAGGAAATCACCGGCAGTACCGGCTTGGCTGAATGCATTGCCAGGGGCCAGCACCACGCCTTCGCTCAAGCAGGCCTTGGCCAGCGTGGCGGCATCTTTACCGTGGGGCAACTGGCACCACACGTACATGCCTGCCTGGGGCGTTATCCAAGGCTCGATGCCCAGGGCGCGCAGCCTGGCGACCGTTGTGGTCATTGCCTGGGCCAGGCGTTGGCGAACACCCTCCATGTGTTTGCGGTAGCCACTGTCGGTAATGGCCTGGTAAATGATGTCTGCACCGAGGCGGCCACCGCCGAAGGTGGTGGCAATCTTCAGATCGACCAGGCTCTCGATCCATTCACCACGCGCAGCAATGTAGCCGCAGCGAATGGAGGCGGAGATGGTCTTGGAAAAGCTGCCGATCTGGATGACCCGCGAAAGCCCGTCGAAGGCCGCCAGGCGAGGCGCCGGTGTGGCCTCGAAATCCGCGAAAATCTCGTCTTCCACGATCACCAGGCTGGAGCTGTCGGCCAACTTCAGCAGCCGGTGTGCCGTGACCGGCGACAGGCTGGCGCCGGTCGGGTTGTGAATCCCGGCATTGGTTATGTACAACCGTGGCGCATGCTCACGCAAGGCAGCACCGAACGCCTCGATGTCCGGGCCTGCCGGCGTGTAGGGCACACTGACGATGTTCACCCTGTGTGCCTTGAGCAGGGCGTGGAAATTGAAATAGCACGGGTCGTCGACCAGCACCGTGTCACCCGGCTGCAGCAGAAAGCGGCAAATCAGGTCAATGGCATGGGTGCCGGACTCGGTGAGCATGATGTGGTCTGCCAGGGCTTCGATCCCGGTCCCCGCCAAACGCCGCGACAAGAACTGCCTGAGCGGCGGATGCCCAAGCGGTGAGGCGTAGTCGGTCAGCTTCACGGTGTCGGAACGCGCCAGGGTGCGCAACGCTTTGCGCATGCCCGCCTCGTACATCCAGGCGGCAGGCAGCCAGCCACACCCCGGTTTCATCGCGTCGCTGGCAGTTTCCAAGGACTGGCGCGAGATCCACAACGGGTCCACTTCCCGGTCGAGCCTGGGCGCCAGTTCGGTCAGCACCAATGGCGCGACCGGCCCGGCGACGTAAAAGCCAGAGCCCGGGCGGGAATTGAGCAGCCCCTCGGCCATCAAGCGTTCATAGGCTTCCAGCACGGTAGACACCGACACCTGCAGGGCCCGCGCCATGGCCCGCACCGAGGGTATTCTGGCACCAGGGGTATAGGTTCGCGAGGCTATCCGCGATTTGATTTCGCCCATCACCGCATCAATCCGCGTTCCGTTCCGGCTCATCACACCCTCGACTGTACTGGTTTCATAGGCATAACAGTTCGGTTCAACTGTACTGGATTGTACATGGCCTTCCTCGTGTTGTCGGTGCTGTACTGGGGCCTGAATGAACGAAGGGTATGGCCATGGAAAAAACAACAAGCGGGTGGATCAACGGGTTTATCGGCGTCGCCATCTTTGCTGGCTCGTTACCGGCAACGCGGGTGGCTGTGGCAGCTTTCGAGCCCACCTTCCTGACCTGCGCCAGGGCGTCCATCGCCGGCCTGCTGGGTGCGCTCGTACTGATCTTGCTGAGGCAGCCTCGCCCGCAACGTGCTGACTTGCTGCCGTTGGCCGTGACCGCACTGGGCGTGGTGATCGGGTTTCCGCTACTCACGGCATTGGCCCTGCAGCACATCAGTTCTGCCCACTCCATCGTGTTCGTGGGGCTTTTACCCCTGTGCACCGCCGGGTTTGCCGTACTGCGTGGCGGGGAGCGGCCGCGGCCGTTGTTCTGGCTGTTCTCGTTTGCAGGTGCCGGGCTGGTCGCAGGCTACGCATTGCTCAATGGCGCCGAAGCGTCGGCAAGCGGTGACCTGCTGATGTTGGCGGCGGTGCTGGTTTGCGGGTTGGGTTACGCCGAGGGCGCGCGCCTTTCCAGAAGGCTGGGGGGCTGGCAGGTGATCAGCTGGGCCTTGATCGTGGCGCTGCCGCTGATGCTGCTGCTGACCATCGCCAACCTGCCGACCGCGGATGTGTTGGCCAGGGCAGGCGCCCCTGCATGGTTCAGCTTTGGCTACGTGTCCCTGTTCAGCATGCTGATCGGCTTCGTGTTCTGGTACCGGGGGCTGGTGCAGGGTGGCATTGCGGCCGTGGGCCAACTGCAACTGCTGCAACCCTTCATGGGGCTTGGCCTGGCAGCCTTGTTGCTGCACGAACACGTCAGCTGGATGATGCTGGTGGTCACGCTGGGGGCGGTGATGTGTGTGGCCGGGGCAAGGAAGTACGCACACTAGCCGAACCGGCTCAGCGAGGGCCGGCCTGGTCCTTGAGCCATTGCAGCACGGTACCAAGCGCCTTGGGTTGCTGCAGCTTGCGTGGCCATACCAGGTAGAACGACTTGTCGAGCCGCAATTCATGGTCGAACACCTGCCTCAACCTGCCAGCGGCGATGTCCTCGTTGACGAAGGCCAGGCTGGCCAAGGCAATGCCCTGCCCGCTGAGGGCGGCGTCGATAGCCAGCGAGGTCTGGTTGAAGCGCAGATTCCGGGCGCTGGGTTGACCGTGCTGGGGGAACAACTCGGCCAGGAACCTGGGCCAGAAATCGTGGGCGTCGTGCAGCATGACGAACGCTTGCAATTGCGCGAAGCTAGTGGGCGCGTGGGCCCCCTTGAACAGGGCCGGGCTGGCTACCGCGACAATCCGCTGCTCCATCAACCGTTCACTGTTCAGCCCCGCGCCGACGTCCGGGTTGCCATAGCGCACGGCAACATCCACGCTGTCAGTGCCGAAGTGCGACAACCGATCGGTCGCCAACACCCGCAAATCGATGTCTGGGTGGAGCTGGGCAAACGCGCCGAGCCGGGGTATCAGCCATTTCGAGGCAAAGGTCGGGGTCACGCTGACCGTCAGGTGGGCAGCCTGTGGCCGGAGCAGGCGCGTCGCCTCATCGATCATGGCCAGGGCGTTGCGGATGCTGGCGCTGTAGCCCAGGCCCGCATCGGTCAGCGCCAGGCCGCGGGGCAGGCGCTCGAACAGGCGCAGGCCAAGGCTCGCCTCCAGCCCGCGTACCTGTTGCGCAACAGCGGCCTGGGTCACGCCCAGCTCCTCGGCCGCCAGCCGAAAGTTCAGGTGGCGGGCGACCACTTCAAAAACACGTAGCGCGTTAAGCGAGGGCAACGCTGGGAAACCGTCTGGCATGGCTGTGGCAAGGCTACCGGGTCGAGGGGGCGTGATGCCTTCTGACACAGCTCCAGGTCGAAAACCTGGACGCGGTGAAGGCGGATGGGGCCGATGCTACTCCCCGTGCCCCCGTGAAGATACCCTGGCTCAGGCGCCGAATGCGGCCAGCACCTCTTGCAGCTTGCCCCGGGTCGCCGCCGTGCACGCCTGCATAGGGGCGCGCACCTCATCGCCAATCAGGTTCTGCAGCATCAATGCCGCCTTGACCACAGCCGGGTTGGGCTCGGCAAAGGCCATTTTCAGCCATGGCAGCAGTTGGTAGAAAGTACCGCGTGCCGCCGCCCAGTCACCTGCGTCCACCTGGCGCAGCATGCGCACGTAAAGGTCCGCCCGCACATGCGCCGAAGCCGAAATGGCCCCCGCGCCCCCCAGGCACAGGTTGTTGAAGATCTGCAGGTCTTCACCGGCCAGCACCTGGGCGTTACCGTCCTGGATCAGCGCCAGGGTGGTTTCCAGGTCGCCACTGCAGTCCTTGACCGCAGCAATGCGCGGGTGGCGCACGATACGCAGCAGGGTTTCCTGCTCGATGCGTACGCCGGTACGGTAAGGTATGTCGTAGACGATCACCGGCACGCGGGCGGCATCGGCGACGGTGCGGAAGAAGGCTTCGATACCCGCTTGCGAAGGGCGGATATAGCACGGTGCGGGAACCAGCAGCCCGCCCAGCGGCCGCTGCTGGACCTGCGCCTGGAAGGCCAGCAGTTCATCCAGGTTGTAACCCGACAACCCCATCACCACCCTGCCCGGCTCCACCCAGCCCAGCACGGCATCCAGCACCGCCAGTTGCTCGGCCTTGGACAGCGCCGCAGCCTCACCCGTAGTACCGCACACCACAAAACCGGCCACGCCCTCTTCGAGCAAATGCTTCACCAGCTTTTCCAGCCCGGCGAAGTCGATTTCATTCGCGCGCATGGGCGTGACGAGGGCGATCCAGATACCACGGAAATTCGACATGCAAAAACTCCTGATGTTGACCGAAAGTCAGCGTCAGCAGGGCGAAGAGTGGAGGGAGTCGGGGCGGGGTTGCCTTGCGCCTTCTGTCTCGTCAGCCCACCTGACGAGACAGCGCGCCTCGGTCAGATGAGCGGCTGTTTCTTGGATTTCTTGGCAACGGCAACGCACGCACCAGCCTGGGCATTGAAGCCCGAAGCGAAGATGGCGTGGTTGGTCATGGACATGCTGGCAAGCCCGTTGCGTGGAGATGGCTGGATAATGGTAGGGGAAGCAGACACCTGTCAAGCCCGCCGGCTTGATCGAATGTGCGCCGCAGGTGTCTATTGGCAGGCGGATTGCGCCCAGTGCTGTATGGTTATCGGTTACGCCAAAGCAGATGCCCGGAGACAAGCATGCTTCGTATTTTTGAGCGCAGGCTCGACCCCTTCCCGCCCGACGAGGTGCCGCCGCCGCCCATGGGGCTGTTGCGCTTCATGTGGGCCTGTACGCGCGGCGCCCGTGGTTACATCCTGGTGCTGGCATTGCTCAGTGCCGGGGTATCGGTCTATGAGGCCTGGCTGTTCGCCTTCCTTGGCCAGGTAGTGGACCTGCTGGCCGCCTGGCAGGCGGGCAGCACCGTCAGCCCCGAGGAAAGCCGCGTGCTGTGGGGCATCGGTATCGTGCTGGTGGTCAGCGTCGGGCTTGTGGCCTTGCGCACCATGGTGCAGCACCAGGTGCTGGCAATCAATTTGCCGCTACGGTTGCGCTGGGACTTCCATCGGCTGATGCTGCGCCAGAGCTTGTCGTTCTTCTCCGACGAATTTTCTGGCCGGGTCACCACCAAGGTGATGCAGACAGCACTGGCAGTACGCGACGTGTTGTTCACCCTTATCGAGATCCTGCCCGGGATCGGCGTGTACTTCATCGCGATCATCGCCCTGGCCGGTGGTTTTGCCCTGAAACTGATGCTGCCCTTCATTGCCTGGGTGCTGTTGTTCGGCCTGGCCATGCTCTATTTCGTCCCCCGCCTGGGCAAGGTCGGGCAGGAACAGGCCAACGCCCGCTCGTCGATGACCGGGCGGGTTTCCGACGCCTACACCAACATCACCACGGTGAAACTGTTCTCACATTCAAACCGTGAAGCGCATTTCGCGCGTGCCGCCATGGAGGATTTCAAGCAGACCGGCTTTCGCCAGATGCGCCTGGTCAGCCTGTTCGAAATCGTCAACCAGGCGCTGGTCGTGGCCTTGATCATGGGCGCCGGCGGTTATGCACTGTGGCTGTGGCACCAGGGCCAGGTCGGCGCCGGTGCGGTAGCCGCGATCACTGCCATGGCCCTGCGGATCAACGGCATGTCGCACTGGATCATGTGGGAGATCACTTCGCTGTTCGAGAACATCGGTACCGTACAGGACGGCATGGGCACCCTGACCCGCGGCCCCAAGGTGCAGGATGCAGCGGATGCGACCACGCTGGTGAGCAAAGGTGGCGCGGTCAGTTTTGACCAGGTCAGTTTCAACTACAACGGCGAGCGCCAGGTGCTCAACGACTTGACCCTGCACATACGCCCCGGCGAGAAAGTCGGCCTGGTGGGGCGCTCGGGTGCCGGTAAGTCCACCTTGATCAACCTGTTGCTGCGCTTCTATGACGTGGACCAAGGTGAAATCCGCATCGACGGGCAGAACATTGCCAAGGTCACCCAGGACAGCCTGCGCAGTGCGATCGGCATGGTCACCCAGGACACCTCACTGCTGCACCGCTCGATTCGCGACAACATTGCCTATGGCCGCCCGGATGCGACCGACGCGCAGATCCGCGCCGCCGCCGCCAATGCCCAGGCCGATGGGTTCATCGACCAGCTCAGCGACCGCCAGGGCAACAGTGGTTACGACACGTTGGTGGGCGAGCGCGGCATCAAGCTGTCTGGGGGGCAGCGCCAGCGCATTGCCATTGCCCGGGTGATGTTGAAGAACGCGCCGATCCTGCTGCTGGACGAAGCCACCAGTGCGCTGGACTCGGAAGTGGAAGTGGCGATTCAGGAGAGCCTGGATGAAATGATGCAGGGCAAGACGGTCATCGCCATTGCCCACCGCTTGTCGACGATCGCGGCCATGGACCGGCTGATCGTGATGGATGAGGGCCGCATCATCGAGCAAGGCACCCATGCCGAACTGCTGGCCAAGCAAGGGACCTACGCCCGGCTGTGGCAGCACCAGAGTGGCGGCTTCCTGGGCGAAGACCAAGTTATGGCCGACGCCCTGTAGACCCGGCGGCCTGCGGTGCTGGGCTCAACCCAGCACCGGCCGCAACAATGCCTGGGCCTCGTACAGTGCCGGTAGATAGCGCAAGCGGATTTCATCCATGCTCAAGCGTGAGGCATGGGTGGTAATGGTCAGGGTCGCCTGCAACTGGCCGGCGCGGTCCAGCAACGGCACACCCAGCACGCGCATGCCGATTTCATATTCCTGGTCGACGATGCAGAACCCTTGCGCCTTCACCCGCTGCAACTCGGCCTGCAGCAGCACAGGGTCAGTCTGCGTATACGGCGTCAACGCCTGCAGCGCGTTACGCGCAAAGTATTCGGCCTGCGCGCCCTCCCCCAGCCAGGCCAGCCACACCCGCCCCCCGGCCGTGCAATACATCGGCACCCGCGAACCTGGCTGGATCGATAACGACGCCACATGGCTGTAGCGGCTGCGCACCAGGTGAATGATTTCGTCCCCATCGCGGGTGCCTACCGACACATGCTCCTGGGTATGCCGCGCCACCTGCTCGATGATCGGCCGCAGCATGCGCGGCAATTGCGCCGAGTCCACATAGGCCTGCCCAAGGCGCAAGGCCTTGGGCGTAAGCCAGTACTCACGGCTGTCGGTCTGGGCGAAACCCTCATGCACCAAGGTCAGCAGAAAACGCCGCGCAGCGCTGGGGGTGAGACCTGACAGGCGGGCGGCTTGCGGCACACTGAGGCGCGGCTGCTCGGCACTGAACACCTGCATCAGGGCAGGCCTGGCGGCCGCCGTGACTGCGGCACACCATGGCCAGCAGGTAATCATCGCCGAAAAGGCCACCCACCTGGGTGGCACCAGCGCCTGGTCGGGCGGCTGGCTGTGGATACCCCGCAACCCGCTGGCCGTTGCCGAGGGCATCGTCGAGACGGGCGACGCCCCGGAGCGCTACCTGCGCGCGCAAACCCATGTCAGTGAACTGGATGCACGCCAACGGGCGTTTCTGCACCACGGCCCGGAAATGGTGGCGTTTTTCCAGCGGCACACTGCCGTGCAGTTTCAAAGCGGCAGCCGCATGCCCGACATGCACGCAGGTGACGGCAGTGCGCACGGCGGCCGCTCGCTGTGCGCACTGCCCTACGACGGGCGCCGGCTGGGGCCTTGGCTGCGCAAGCTGCGCCCGCCGCTGGACATTCTCAGCCTGGCCGGCATGGGCATTGCCGGGGGCGCCGACATGGCCGCCTTCTTCAACGCCACCCGCTCGCCCAAGGCGGCCATGCATGTCGGCAGGCGGCTGCTGCGCCATGGCCGCGATCTGCTGCTGCACCGTCGCGGCCAGCAGCTGGTCAATGGCAACGCGCTGGTGGCACGCCTGCTGCGCAGTGCGCTCGATCTGGGCGTGACCGTGCTGACCGGCAAGGCGGCCACGCGCCTGCTGGGCTCAGGCCGGGTCGGCGGCGCACAGTTTGCCGACGGCGAGGTGATTCATGCGCGCCGTGGCGTGGTGCTGGCTTGCGGGGGCTTCCCGCATGATCGTCAGCGTATTGCGCAACTGGTGCCGCATGCGCCGCAAGGTCACCAGCATTATTCTGCCGCGCCCCGGGAAAACACCGGGGACGGCCTGCGCCTGGGCGAACAGGCCGGTGGCCAGGTACATAGCTGCGGTGCCCATGCCGGGGCTTGGGCACCCGTGTCGCAGGTGCCACGCCGCGATGGCAGTCATGGCCACTTTCCACACCTGGTCGACCGCGCCAAACCCGGTTTCATTGCGGTACGCAGCGATGGCCGGCGCTTCGCCAACGAGGCCGACTGCTACCACGACTTCATGAATGCATTGTTCGCCGCCACGCCGCAGGGCGAGCCGGCGCAGGCCTGGCTGATCTGCGACCATGCCGCGCAACGGCGCTATGGCATTGGCTGGGCCAAACCCTTTCCGTTCTCCACCCGCATCTACCAACGCTGTGGCTACTTGCACAAGGGCGACAGCCTGGCCCAACTGGCGCAGCGCTGTGGCATCGATGCGGCGCAGTTGCAGTGCACGGTGGCGGCGTTCAACCAGCATGCGGCCCAAGGCCTGGACCCCGTTTACGGCCGAGGCGCGTCAGCCTATAACCGCGCCCAAGGGGAACCGTTGCACGGGCCCAACCCCTCGCTACGGCCCCTGCTGAACGGGCCGTTCTACGCGGTCAAGCTGTTGCCCGGCAGCCTTGGAACGTTTGCCGGCCTGGCAACAGACGCGGCGGCCCGGGTGCTGAACGAGCAGGCGCAGCCTATTCCCGGGCTGTATGCGGTGGGCAACGATATGCACAGCGTGATGGGCGGGCACTACCCGAGCGGCGGTATTACCCTGGGGCCGGGCATGACCTTTGGCTATATCGCTGGCAAGGCGTTGAGCAGTTCCGGGGCGGGTTTGCCCGACATGCTGCATGCCTTGCCAGCGCCATTCAGCGCTGTCTAAAGCCGCTATCAGGCGAAGCGGGCCCGCGCCGCATGCAGCTTCTTGTAGCTCTCGATCAACCGCAGGTGCCGGTCGAGGCCTTCGAGCTTCATGCTGGTCGGGGTCAGGCCATGGAAGCGGACGCTGCCGTCAACCGAGCCCAGCACCGCGTCCATGCGCGCATTGCCGAACATGCGGCGGAAGTTGGCCTCGTAGTCGCCCAGCTCCAGTTCGTCATCCAGTTGCACCTCCAGCACCACATTCAGCGCCTGGTAGAACAGGCCGCGTTCGACGGTGTTGTCGTTGAACTGCAAGAACGCCTCGACCAGTTCCTTGGCCTCCTCGAAACGTTGCACGGCCAGGCAGATCAGCAGCTTGAGTTCAAGAATGGTCAGCTGGCCCCAGGCGGTGTTTTCGTCGAACTCCACACCGATCAGCGTGGTGATGGTGGTGTAGTCATCGACATCGCAGTTGTCCAGGCGCTTGAGCAGCAGTTTCAGCGAGCGGCTGTCGAGGCTGTGCAGGTTGAGGATGTCGGCACGGAACGCCAGGGCGCGGTTGGTGTTGTCCCAGATCAGGTCTTCGACCGGGTAGATCTCGGAATAACCCGGCACCAGGATACGGCAGGCTGTGGCGCCCAGGTTGTCGTACACCGCCATGTACACTTCCTTGCCCATGTCTTCCAGAATGCCGAACAGCGTGGCCGCCTCCTGCTGGTTGGAGTCTGCGCCGTGGCCAGAGAAGTCCCACTCGACGAACTCGAAGTCGGCCTTGGCGCTGAAGAAACGCCACGACACCACCCCGCTGGAATCGATGAAGTGTTCGACGAAGTTGTTCGGTTCGGTCAGCGCATGGCTTTCGAAGGTCGGTTGCGGCAGGTCGTTCAGGCCCTCGAAGCTGCGCCCCTGCAGCAGTTCGGTAAGGCTGCGTTCCAGCGCCACTTCCAGGCTTGGGTGGGCACCGAACGAGGCGAAAACGCCACCGGTGCGCGGGTTCATCAGGGTCACGCACATGACCGGGAACTCACCCCCCAGCGAGGCATCCTTGACCAGTACCGGGAAGCCCTGCGCTTCCAGACCCTGGATACCCGCAAGGATGGCCGGATACTTGGCCAGGACTTCGTGCGGCACATCCGGCAGGCACAATTCGCCTTCGAGGATTTCACGCTTCACCGCCCGCTCGAAGATTTCCGACAGGCACTGCACCTGCGCCTCGGCCAGGGTGTTGCCAGCGCTCATGCCGTTGCTGAGGAACAGGTTTTCGATCAGGTTGGACGGGAAGTACACCACTTGCTGGTCAGACTGGCGCACGAACGGCAGCGAGCAGATCCCGCGCGCCGTGTTGCCCGAGTTGGTGTCGTACAGGTGAGAGCCGCGCAGTTCGCCATCGGGGTTGTAGATTTCCAGGCAATGCGCATCGAGAATCTCGGCCGGCAGCGCGTCGCGCGGGCCGGGTTTGAACCACTGCTCGTCGGGGTAATGCACGAACGCGGCATTGGCCAGGTCTTCGCCCCAGAACTGGTCGTTGTAGAAGAAGTTGCAGTTCAGCCGTTCGATGAACTCGCCCAGCGCCGAGGCCAGTGCGGCCTCCTTGGTAGCGCCCTTGCCGTTGGTGAAGCACATGGGCGACTGCGCGTCGCGAACGTGCAGCGACCACACATTGGGGACGATATTGCGCCATGAGGCGATCTCGATCTTCATCCCCAGCCCGGCGAGAATGCCCGACATGTTGGCGATGGTCTGCTCCAGCGGCAGGTCCTTGCCGGGGATGCAGGTGCTGGTATCGGACACCGGCATCAGCAGGCCCTGCGCATCGGCGTCGAGGTTGTCGACCACCTCGATGACGAACTCCGGGCCGGTCTGCACCACTTTCTTCACCGTGCAGCGGTCGATGGAACGCAGGATACCCTGGCGGTCCTTTTCGGAAATGTCCTCGGGCAGTTCCACCTGGATCTTGAAGATCTGGTTGTAGCGGTTTTCCGGGTCGACAATGTTGTTCTGCGACAGGCGGATGTTTTCTGTCGGTATGTCGCGGGTCTGGCAGTAAAGCTTGACGAAGTAAGCCGCACACAAGGCCGAAGACGCCAGGAAGTAGTCGAACGGGCCCGGGGCCGAACCATCGCCTTTGTAGCGGATCGGCTGGTCGGCGATCACCGTGAAGTCGTCGAACTTCGCTTCGAGGCGCAGATTGTCGAGAAAGTTAACCTTGATTTCCATGCGGGATTACCGTGATTTAAGCGTGCAAGACGAAATTGGCCGGCATTATCCGGGTTTTTACCGCGCACGTCCTGCCTGGCTGCCCAGTTGCGCATTCCAACGGATTACTTGCCTGATTCTCTGAACCTGCCACCCGGTTCAAACCGGTGGCCGCTGGCCTGTGCTAGCGTTTCCCCACCGGGGAACAATGTATTCCCCACCCGACATGACCCCGCGACAACAACCGATGACTGGCAGGTGAACCATGGAACTACGCATCAACCAGAAGACCTACCAGGTCGAGGCGGACGCCGACACGCCCCTCTTGTGGGTGATCCGCGATGACCTGGGGCTGACCGGCACCAAGTATGGCTGCGGCCTGGCCCAGTGCGGCGCGTGTTCGGTACTGGTCGACGGCAACGTGGTCCGTGCCTGCGTCACCCCGGTGGCCGGCGTGGTCGGCCGCGAGGTCACCACCATCGAAGCGATCGAAGCCGACCCGGTCGGCCAACGGGTGGTCACGGCGTGGGTCGACCACCAGGTGGCTCAGTGCGGCTACTGCCAGTCCGGCCAGGTGATGGCGGCCACCGCGCTGCTCAAGCACACGCCCAAACCCAGCGCCGAGCAGATCGACGCAGCCATGGTCAACCTGTGTCGCTGCGGCACCTACAACGCCATCCATGCCGCCATGCACGACTTGGCCCAAGGGGAGCAGGCCTGATGAACACACCCGTCGATACCCCTGCCGAACTGCTCGCCCTGCAGCACGGCGAAACGGTCAACCTGTCACGCCGTCGCTTCCTCGCCGGCACTGCCGTGGGCGCACTGGTGCTGGGCTTCGGCCTGCCGGTGGGCGTGCCGCGGGTGCAAGCCGCCGCCGTGGCCACAGCAGAACGCGGCACCCAAGTGCCGGCGTTTCTGGAAATTCGCCCAGACGGTACGGTGCGCCTGCTCAGCCCGTTCATTGAAGGCGGCCAGGGCCCGTTCACCGCCATGGCCCAGATCGTCGGTGAAGAGCTGGACGTGGACCCCGCGCACTTCGTGGTCGAAAGCGCGCCACCCGGCGAAGCCTATGTGGTGATGGAAAACGGCATGCGGATTACCGGCGGCAGCATGTCGGTACGCATGAGCTACCCCACCATGCGCCGCCTGGGCGCCCTCGCCCGGGCCATGTTGCTGCAGGCTGGCGCCGAAAAACTGGGGGTGCCGGTGGCCGAACTGTCGAGCACCCCGGGTAACGTGGTACATACCATGAGCGGCCGCTCGGTGCCTTACGGCGAACTGGCCGGGCGGGCCATGGACCTGCCGGTACCCGATCCGGCCAGCGTCAAGCTGCGCGACCCTGGCCAGTTCCGCTGGATCGGCAAGCCGGTTCGGCGCCTGGATGCCTACGACAAATCCACCGGCAAAGCCCAATACTGCATCGACATCAAGGTGGACGGCATGCTCCACGCCGCCGTACAGCATGCGCCGCGCCTGGGCATGACCGTTGGCAGCCTGCGTAACGAAGGCCAGGTCAAGGCCATGAACGGCGTGCACTCGGTGCATCAGTTGCCAGGGGCGGTAGCGGTGGTCGCTGAACGCTGGTGGCACGCCAAGCGCGCCGTCGAAGCCCTTCAAGTCGATTGGCAAGAACCAGCCGCCGACAGCACCCTGCGGGCGATGCCGGCTGATTTTTCCAGCGACGGCTGGCGCGAGCACCTGGCCACGGTCGATGGCCCGGCGCGCGATGAAGAAAACGAAGGCGATGTAGCGGGTGCCTTGGCCAATGCCAAGACCCGGGTCGAGGCCAGCTACCACAACCAGTACCTGAACCATGCCCAGCTGGAGCCACCGTCGGCCCTTGCCCGCTTCAATGCCGATGGCACGCTGGATGTCTGGCTACCCAACCAGGCCCCGGACATGTTCCGCGACGACATCGCCCAACGCACCGGCCTGCAAACCAGCCAGATCAACCTGCACTCGCCACTGTTGGGCGGCTTCTTCGGCCGCCACTTCCTGTACGAATCGGCCAACCCCTACCCGCAGGCCATTGCCCTGGCCAAGGCGGTGGGCCGGCCGGTCAAACTGATCTGGAGCCGCGAAGAAGAGTTTCTGCGTGATGTACTGCGCCCGGTCGCCGTGGTGAAGTTCCGCGCTGGGCTCGATGCCGACGGCCTGCCGGTGGCCATCGAAGCGGTCAGCGCCACCGAAGGCCCGACCGAGGCCCTGGCGGGCAAGCAGGGCGACAAGGTCGACCCCACCGCGCTTGAGGGGCTGTCGGGCAAGGCCTATGCCATCGCCAACAAACGCATTGCCCAGGTCTATGTCAAAGGTCCGGCCATGCTCGGCTACTGGCGCTCGGTGGGCAACTCGCTGAACGATTTCTTCTATGAGTCGTTTCTAGACGAACTGGCCGACAAAGGTGGCAAGGACCCGTTCGAACTGCGCCTGCACCTGCTGCGCGACAACCCCCGGCTGACCACCCTGCTGAACGCGGTCGCCGACTTGTCCGGGGGCTGGAAGCGCGGGCCGTTCACCGCCGAAGATGGCAGCAAGCGGGCCCGTGGCGTGGCCATGGCCTCGCCCTTCGGCTCGCACGCAGCCGTCATCGCCGAAGTGTCGATGGAGAACGGCCAGGTCAAGGTGCACGATATCTGGCAGGCCATCGACCCCGGCAGTATCGTCAACCCGGCCATCATCGAGCACCAGGTCAATGGGGCGGTGGCGTTGGGCCTGTCGCAGACGCTGGTGGAAGAAGCGGTGTACGTGGATGGCAAGCCGCGCGCGCGCAATTACGACCTCTACCCGATCCTGCCGCCTTCGCGCATGGCACGGGTACATGTGCGCATTGTCGAAAGCGGGGCGAAAATGGGCGGCATTGGCGAACCGCCACTGCCCGCAGTCGCGCCGGCAGTGGCCAACGCGGTGGCGCAACTGACCGGCCAGCGCGTACGCAGCCTGCCAATGAGCCGCCACACCTTCAGCTGACGCACGAGGATTGCCCCATGACCCATCGCTTCGCAAGAACCGCTGGTTGGCTGGCGCTGCCGTGCCTGATCGCGGCGGGCCTGCTGGCCTGGTATGTCACCCGCGAGCCCGCTTCGCCGTTCACCGACGCGCAGGCGGATACCGCCGCCGCAGCGCTGGTCAGCCGTGGCGAATACGTGGCCCGGCTCAGCGACTGCGTCGCCTGCCACAGCCTGCCAGAGGGCCAACCGTTCGCCGGCGGGCTACAAATGGCCACCCCGCTGGGGGCCATTCATGCCACCAACATCACCCCCGATCGCGACACTGGCATCGGCGCCTACAGCCTGGCGGACTTCGACCGCGCCGTGCGCCACGGCGTGGCGCCCGGTGGCCGGCGCCTGTACCCGGCCATGCCCTACCCCTCGTACGCCAAACTCAGCGACGACGATGTAAAGGCGCTGTATGCGTTCTTCATGCACGGCGTGCAGCCGGCCAAGCAAGCCAACCTGCCCAGCGATATCCCGTGGCCGCTGAACCTGCGCTGGCCCATTGCGCTGTGGAACGGCCTGTTCGCCCCGACTGCGCCGTACACCGCCCAGGCGGGGCAGGACGCGCAGTGGAACCGTGGTGCCTACATCGTCCAGGGCCCTGGCCACTGCGGCAGTTGCCACACGCCGCGTGGCCTGGCGTTCAACGAAAAGGCCCTGGACGACAGCGGCACAGCGTACCTGGCCGGGGCATTGCTCGATGGCTGGTATGCACCGAGCCTGCGTGCGGACCACAACACCGGGTTGGGGCGCTGGAGCGAAGCGGAAATCGCCCAGTTCCTCAAGACCGGCCGCAACCGCCATGCCGTGGTATTCGGTTCGATGACCGAGGCATTCAACAACTCCACCCAGTTCATGACTGACGACGACCTGGCCGCCATCGCCCATTACCTGAATTCGCTGCCCGGTGACCCTCAGCGCGATGGCGCGCCCTGGCAGTACCAGGCGGTGTCGGCTGCCGAGCGGCTGGACGCCCCCGGGGCGCACACCTACGTGACCCGCTGCGCGTCGTGCCATGGCCTGGACGGCAAGGGCCAGGCGCCATCGATGCCACCACTGGCCGGGGCTACATCGGCTTTGGCCAAAGAAGACGCGTCGGCGATCAATATCACCTTGAACGGTTCACAGCGGGTAGTGTCTGCTGGAGTGCCTGATGCTTACCGTATGCCGGCCTTTCGCGAGCAACTGGGGGACAAGGAGATCGCCGAAGTGCTGACGTTCGTGCGCTCGGCCTGGGGCAACCAGGGCGGCGCGGTGGACGCGCAGGCGGTAAGCAAGTTGCGCGGGCACACCGACCCGGCCAGCAGTAGCCCCATCATCTTGCATATGCGCTGAAGGGGGCATGCCTGAGCCAACCTTCTCGACAGCGTTGTAACGGAGTTTCCATGGAAAGCATCGACCTGCTGGTGCTGCGCACCACCCGCGACTGGCTTGCCGGCGGCCACCGCGCCCTGCTTGCCACGGTCGCCCGTACGTGGGGCTCTTCACCGCGCCCGGTCGGCTCGATGATGGCGCTGCGCAGCGATGGCCGGGTGGTTGGCAGCGTATCCGGTGGCTGTATCGAGGACGACCTGATCCACCGCTACACCAGCGCCTATGGCGGCCCCGGCATGCCCAGCGGCCAGCCGCAGGTGGTGCGCTACGGCGTCAGCGCCGACGAAGCCCACCGTTTCGGCCTGCCCTGCGGCGGCACCCTTGAACTGGTGCTGGAGTTCGCGCCCGCGTTGTCGCACCTGGAACAACTGCTGGCCAGCCTGGACAGCGGCAACCTGATGTGTCGCGAACTCGACTTGCACACGGGTGCTGCCAGCCTGGTTGCCACCGCTACCCCACAACTGTTCAGGTTTGATGGCCAGCGCCTGTGCAGCACCCTTGGGCCTGGTTACCGCCTGCTCCTAATCGGTGCTGGCGCCCTGGCCGAGTACCTCGCAACCATGGCCCTGTTCAACGGCTTCAGTGTCTCGTTGTGCGACCCGCGCCCGGAATACACGGCAGGCTGGAGCATCCCCGGCGTTACCCTGCTGCCAGGCATGCCAGACGATGTGGTCCGTGCCTTCAAGGCGGATGTGCGCAGCGCCATCGTTGCCGTCAGCCATGACCCCAAGCTGGACGACCTGGCCTTGCTCGAAGCCTTGCACAGCCCGGCCTTCTACATTGGCGCCATCGGCTCGCGGCGCAACAGCCAACTGCGCCGTGAGCGGCTGATCGAGCATTTCGGCGAAAGCGAAGCGTCGCTGCAGCGTTTGCATGGACCGATAGGCATCTATATCGGCAGCAAGACCCCGGCGGAAATCGCCGTCAGCGTGATGGCCGAGCTGCTGGCGGCAAAAAATGATGTGCATTTGCCTGGCGCGGTCAACGTCAGCAACGCCAAGGAAGCCGAGCAGCTGGCCCACGCGCTGTAGCAACGGCCGGCGCACGACCTGTCATTGCCATTGCTCCATGTTCTGCTTCAACAACTGCTGCGGCAGGGCTCCGCCCACGATCCTGGCCATCTCCCGGGCCAGTGCTGCGCGCAGCTGTGGTTGGTTGCAGGGTGAATTATGCGAAATGGCCAGGTACAACCCTTCACTGGAGACCGGTGGCTGCAGTACCTGCACGGCACCGCCAATACCCAGTGTGCGCGCCAGGGCCATGCCTGGGTACTGTTCGTAAACCACGTAGGCACTGCGCTTGTGCACCAGTTTTTCGAACGCCTGGCGAGCAGTGGGTACCGCTTCGAGCGTGAGATGAGCCTGCGCGTACTCGTCGAACTGCTGGCCATGGCTGTTGTTCACCAACGTACCGCCCTTGCGGCCCTTCAGGTCCGCCCATTGCCGGTAGGCAAAGGCGTCACCCTGGCGCACCCAGACCACGCTGGGGGTGGCCAGGAACGGTGGCTCGATGAAGTCCATGTGCTGTTGCCGCGCCTCGGTGCGAAAGTACCCGGCCAGAAGGTCGATCCGACCAGTGCGCACTTCTTCCTGCGCGCGTGACCACGGCCCCGCGTAAACCACGTCGATCTCCAGCCCGAGCTGCTTGCCCAGGTGCTTGAGCAAATCGGCATTGGCACCCATCAACTGCTGCGGGTTGCGCGGATCGCGCCACAGGTAAGGCGGGTATTCCGGGTTACCGGTGGCGGTCAGCCGCCGGCATGTGTCATCGGCTACCGCCGCCAGGGGCAGCAGCATCAGGCACAACAAGGGCAAGGCGTGGCGCAGGCAACGCTTGATCATCAACGACCCTCGGCAGTTGTAACTTCGCCGCCCCGCTGGGTGACCAATGGCTTGAGCAATGCTGGTCGGCTGCATCAGGTGTGGGGCTGCATACAGTCTGGACCATCAGAGGCCGACTAGCGGACCTTTTATGGGCAAAAAAAGGAGTGCGGCCCATCGCCGGCAAGCCGGGCTCCCACAGGAGCAGTGCAGACCTCATGCTTTGCGCCCCCTGTGGGGGCTGATGGGCTGCCAGCAGGGCCTAACTGACCTGCCGCTTGGCCGCCTTCTTGGCGATGGCCTTCATGCGCGTGGCCGCCCGCTGCACGGTCGCCATCTTCTCGGGGCGCTTCATGCCCCGCCATTTGCGGATTTCCTCGCGGGTACGGCCGCAGCTCACGCACAGCTCACTGTTGAGCTGGCACAGCGAAACGCAGGGGTTGTCGATGTCTTTGGCCATATGCTGTTCAGCCGGGTAATTCGGCCCGCGCGCGCTCGCCAGCATCCTTGAACACTTTGCTCACTTCATCGGCCTTGACCTTGTTGACCGAGTAGGCGGCCACCAGCTCGTCGACAACGCGTAGGCCTTGTTCCAAGGCCGTCTTCAATTGGTCGGCGTCGCTAGCGTCAGCGATATCCCCAAGGTAAGGCGCGATGAGGTAAACGTAACGGTCTTGCAGCTTGAGCGCTTCCAGCGCATCGAGAGCATGCTGGAACCGCTCGGCTGCGGCAGGGCTCATGCTCAGTTTATCGAAATGAATCAGGCTCACACGGTCAGTGGCCATTATTACGAATCTCCGTTTCCTGGTACGGCCGGGCCCGCACGCGACAGCGCTTCTACGGTGCTTGATGTGCGGCCCCGGGTAATGCTCACCAGCGTACCAGAAGCCGAGACAGAAAGGGCCAATGCCCCCAGAACTAAAAGTATTTGCCAAGTCGCGCAAGGGCAGCCCCAGGACGCTATCGGGACAGGTGCCGGCGCCGACCGCGCAGGATAATCCCGCCAGCACTCCACCCGGCCGAGGCGCCAACGCCCTCGGTAGCTCACACAACTACAAGCCTGCACGAACAGGCAAGCCACACAGGGGCCTCAGCATTCATGGTAAAGGAACACATCAACGAAACACTCGACCTTGGCGTTACCGACCCCTCGAAAACCGCAGAAGCCCGCCAGGACCGGCGCTTCGAGGGCAAGCTGGACTGGGTGGTCTTCGGTTTCACCAGCATCCTGGCCATCGCTTTCGTGCTTTGGGGCTTCATCAACCAGGCCAGCCTGGCGCGCAGTGCCTCCACCGCTCAATCGTGGGTCATTCTCAACTTTGGCTGGTTCTTCGTACTGACCTCCACCCTGTTCGTGATGTTCGTGCTGTGGCTGGCCGCCAGCCGTTACGGGCGGGTACCGCTTGGCCGTGATGGCGAACAGCCAGAGTTTCGCACGGTGTCCTGGGTGGCGATGATGTTCAGTGCCGGCATGGGTATCGGCCTGATGTTCTTCGGGGTGGCCGAGCCGCTGTCGCACTACGTGTCACCGCCGCCCGGCTCGGCCAGCGGGCAGACCAGCGAAGCGATGCAGGTCGCGATGGCGACCACCCTCTTCCACTGGACCTTGCACCCTTGGGCCATGTACGCCATCGTTGGCCTGGTCATCGCCTACGGGACCTTCCGCCGGGGCCGCTCACAGTTGATTTCCGCGGCCTTCCGGCCGTTGATCGGCAAGCACGCCAACGGCCCGCTTGGCCGGCTGATCGACATGATGGCAATTTTCGCCACGCTGTTCGGCTCGGCGGCCTCGCTGGGCCTGGGCGCCCTGCAGATCGCCGGCGGGTTGGAATACAACGGCTGGATCGAAAGCCCTGGCAAGCTGTTCTACATCTCCATCATCACCCTGCTGACCATCGCCTTCGTCTCGTCGGCGGTATCGGGCATCGGCAAGGGCATCCAGTGGTTGTCCAACATCAACATGGTGCTGGCCCTGGTGCTGGCGCTGTTCGTGTTCATGGTCGGGCCGACCCTGCTCATGCTGAACCTGCTGCCGACCTCGCTCGGCATCTACATCAAGATGCTGCCGGAAATGATGGCCCGTACCAACGCCAGCGGTGGCGAGCAGATGAACAGCTGGCTGGCCGGCTGGACAGTGTTCTATTGGGCCTGGTGGATTTCCTGGACGCCGTTCGTGGGCATGTTCATTGCCCGCATCAGCCGTGGCCGCACCATCCGCCAGTTCGTTACCGGCGTGCTGCTGGTGCCGAGCCTGGTCAGCCTGGTGTGGTTCACCATCTTCGGCGGCGCGGCCGTCGATGCCCTGCGCGAAGGTGCTTTCCAGCTGGCCAACGGGGCCGTCAACAGCAACCATGCGTTGTACCAGTTGCTGGACAGCTACCCACTGGCCTCTGCGACGTCAGTGCTGGTGATGGTGCTGGTGGGCATCTTCTTTGTCTCGGGCGCCGACGCGGCGTCGCTGGTGATGGGCACGCTGTCGGAGCACGGCACCACTGCACCTTCGCGGCGCACGGTGATCTTCTGGGGCGCGCTGACCGGGACGGTCGCGGCCATCATGTTGGCGATCGGCGACCCACGGGACCCTGGCGAAGCGCTGACCGGGCTTCAGAACCTGACGATCGTGGTGGCCCTGCCGTTTGTGGTGGTGATGGTGCTGCTTTGCCTGGCGCTGTACCGCGACCTGCGCAAGGACCCGATGATGCTGCGCCAGCTGCGCGGCAACGAGCTGATCGAAAAAGCCGTGCTGTATGGGGCGGTGAAGCATGGGGAAGAGTTCTATATCGTGGTGCAGGAGAAAAAGGCGTCGGTCAAGACGGCGCAGGCTGCGAGCGAAACCGCAGACACCTGAACCCGCGCAGCGGTAACGGCTACTAAGCGTTATAGGGGCTGCTTTGCAGCCCTTCGCGGGCGCGCCCGCTCCCACAGGTTTGGCGCTGAACTCAAGAAATGCGCGATCCCCTGTGGGAACGGGCGCGCCCGCGAAGGGTCGCAAAGCGGCCCCAAATTACTTGACTGACTTGCCTCACCCAACGGGCGCAAAACATTCACCCAAACCAAAGGAGCAGGAAAGCTACCAAGGTGAATTCGACAGTGGGTACTCGACGATCAGCCGCACTTCGTCCAGGTCCGACTCGAACGCCGTGGCGCGGGTGGTGGCCTGGCGTACGCGCAGCGCCCGGGCACGGCCTGGGCGCTGCAACATCCTGCAGACATTTCCGACGCCAGGCAGTGAACCTGCTGACAAAAAAAAGGTCATTCGCTGACGGTCAACTCACCGACCGGTTCATCGGCCCAGTCACCGGCCTACTTTTTCTCCGTTGCAGCGAAGACCAACATGCCCGATTCCCGCCCAACCGCCTCCGCCCTCCCTGCCCTGCGCGGCAGCCTGATCGCCGCCCTGCTGGCGCTTGCCGCACCCGTGCATGCCGAACAGGCCGCCAGCGACGCACGCTGGGTCAGCGACAGCCTGAGCACCTATGTGCGTAGCGGGCCGACCGACGGCCATCGCATTGTCGGCACCCTCAAGTCCGGGCAAAAGCTGACCCTGCTTGGCAGCCAAGGCAAGTACAGCCAGGTGCGCGGCCAGAATGGCGATGTGGTGTGGATCCTCAGCGAGGACCTGCAGGCGGTTCCCGGCCAGAACGAACGGCTGCCGCTGCTGGATGCGCAGGTGGCAGAGCTCACCGGCCAGCTGAAGACCATCGACGACAGCTGGAAAAACCGCGTGCAGGGCATGCAGGAAACCCTGGACTCGCGCAAGAAGCTGATCGACGAGCTGGAGGCACGCAACAAGGCGCTCAACGAGCAATACGACCAGAGCCAGTCGGAGCTGCGCGACACCCAGGCGCGCCTGGGCGATGAGAACAAACAGGTGATGATGCGCTACATGGTCTACGGTGGCAGCATCGCCGGCGCGGGCCTGCTGGCGGGGCTGATCCTGCCGGCGCTGACCCGCGGGCGCAAGAAGAATGACCGCTGGTTCTGAACGGCGTCAGGCACCGCGCTGCGGCTGCAGATCTTGGAACTTCGCCAGCTCTTCGCGGCAGAACGCCACGAACAACTGCGCCGGCTTGGTCAGCTGTACACGCTTCAACCAAGCCGCGGCCAGCCCCGACAGCGCCACCGGCTCGGTGATGTCCAGCATGACCAGGCGCTGGCCGTCGTAGGTGTAGGGCGAATGCGGCCGGGTGACCAACAGCGAAAACCCGAACCCCTGCCCGACCATGCCGCGAACCATCTCGATCGAGGGCGAACTGAAGACGATGTTTGGCGTGAGGCCCAGTTCGTTGAACAGGCTGACGAAGTAAGTACGGCTGGGCGCCACGTCCAGCAAGATCATCGGCTCCGGGCACAGGTCGCGCAGCGAGACCTGGCCCTGGCTGGCAAAACGGTGGTTCTCCGGCAGCAATACGTACGGTTTTTGCGGCGGCATCAGCGGCTCGGCCTCGATGGTGCCATCGAGGTCGTGATCATAGAGAAACGCCAGGTCGAAGCTGCCTGCCGTCAGGCCCTGGATCAGGTCCTGCTGCTCGCCGTCGCGCAGGCGGATATCCACGCCAGGGTAGCGCTGGCGGAAACCGGCAATCAGCCGTGGCAGGTACAACGGCGCCACGGTTTCGAAACAACCGATATCGATTTGCCCGGCAACGGTGTCATTGTCGGCCAGGGCGTTTTGTTCGAACTCATGGGCCATTTGCAGCAGCGACTTGGCCTTGGCGTAAAAGCGCTTGCCGCTGGGCGTCAACGACACACCCTGAGCATGGTGGCGGATGAACAACTGCACCCCGAAGCTTTCCTCCAGGCCTTTGATGGCCGTGGAAATCGACGGCTGGGCGATGTAAAGCTGGCGCGAAGCCTCCGCCACGCTACCGGCTTCTACCGTGGTGACGAAGTACTTGAGTTGTCGCAGGGTATAGGCAGCCACGCTTACCTCTCTGGCGCCGGCCTGGGCGCACGGGAATCGGGATCATGGCTGATACTTTACCCCCGCAGGCGCCCGGGCGGTGGCTGGCGGATCAAGCATTTGCCTATGGCTTGAGCAGGTTTTCCCTGGGTAGGCTCAAGCGCACTGGTCAAATGGCCGTCAGCGTCTTTACTAATGCTTATCGACCCTAGGCATACGGTGTGCACTCATGAAGATCGTCGTCACCAGCATCCTCGTCGACAATCAAGCCAAAGCCCTTGCTTTCTACCATTACGTACTCGGTTTCGAGCCCAAGCAGGACTTCCCCATGGGCGACCACCGCTGGCTGACCCTCACCTCGCCCAACGACCCCAACGGCGTTGAGTTGCTGCTGGAGGCGTACGACAGCGAACAGGCCCAGGCCAACCATGCGAGACTCAAGAAAGCCGGTACCCCTGCCACCTCCTTCGCCGTGCGTGACATTCAGGCAGAGTATGCCCGGCTCTGCGCCGCCGGCGTCCAGTTCACCCAGCACCCTACCAACAAGGGGGCGGTAACCGTCGCGGTGTTCGATGACACCTGCGGCAACCTGATCCAGATCGCACAGAAGCACTAACCCCATGCCGCTATGGCACTGCGCAACAAATAAGGAAAACAGATGCGCCACGAATTCAGCGAAGTGCTCAATGACGGGGTCGACTACTTTCTGCTTGGCGATATCCAGTTGCTCGAACGGTTCAAGCAGGACCAGCAACTGCCCGATGACCTGGCCTACGCCTTCACCCATGACGACAGCGGCGACCAAGCCGTGAGTGAAGGTGTGGTGCTGCCACTGGCCGGGGTCGATAACCTGCCGTACCGCATTCTGTTCACCCTGGACAACCACACACCAGCGCTGCGCGAAGCTGGCAGCCGCCTGAAGCACCAGCGCAACGGCTATGTGCTGCGCGTCGAGCACGGGGCGCTGATGCTGTATACCTGGCGGATCCTTCAGCACTTCACGCCCAAGACGCTGGGTGACTTCTTGGCGCGTTACCAGGTACCGGGGCGGCCGATCATCGAGCTGGACAATGGCTGGTATGACGTGGAGGTGCTGGCCGGCGCAGTGGTGCGCGACGCCTTGTACGAGCCAGCGTTCGAGTTCGTGTTGAAAAAGCGCTGGAACCGGGGCCGGCCGGCCACCGTGGACACTGGCTACGCGTTCGGGCTGCGCGGCTATTTCGACTGATGGTTGCCTGCCCCGGTGTGCGGCGCCGCCAGGGTTAAACCCCGAGGGGGTGCACCGCTGCCACTGGCGCTATCGGCCCCTTAAGCTCGACCTGGTTGCCATCCGGGTCGTAGCAGTACAGCGACGGCCCTTCGCCTTCGGCACCGTAGCGTTTCTCGGCAGGTTCCACCTGCACCCCCGCCGCTTGCAGGTAGGCCAGCAAGGCGGGCTCATCGAATGGCTCGATACGCAGGCAGAAATGATGCAGGTTGCGCCCCTCGGCGCCCGGCGCCGCACCACCGGTTCGCCCCAGCGGCCCGTCCAGCGTAACCAGGTCGATCATCGCCGTGCCCGTGGCCAGGTGCACCATGCCCAGGTCATCGCGCACGCGGCTGACCGAACAGCCAAGCAGGTCGGTATAGAACGCCACGCTGCGCGGCAGGTCCCTGACCCGCAGTACCAGGTGGTCGATATGCTGGATGGCGAAGGGTCGCATGGCGGGCTCCTGCTGGCCTGGAGGTGTACCACCATAGCGCAGGACACCAGGCCATCACCAGCACTCGCTACTCATTCACCAGGCGTTGCAGCATGCCCCCTTCGTGCCGCGCGATGATGCGCAGCAGTTGGTCGGCCAGCGCCCGGTCCGGCGCATCCAGGTGGAAATGATGACCGCCCGGGTGCCAGGACACCTTCGCATGGTCGGGCAAAGCTGCCTGGCGCTGGCTGAACGCATCGCCGGAAAATGCCCCCTGGCGGCCGAACATCAGGTACAACGGGCAGCGGATCTGGCTGAGCAGGTCGCACGCTTCGCGCTCGGTCAGCGGCATGGGTTCGGGCAGCACCAGCCGAGGGTCGTGGCGCCAGCAATAGCCCTCGCCCAACTGCAACAGGTCGCGCATGGCCAACAAGCGGGCGGCGCCTTCGGACAGCTCGGTGTCCAGCCGCTCGCGGCGTTGCGCCAAGGCGGTGTCGAGGTCATCGAAGCGGGCGGCGCCCGGCTCGCCGAAGCCCGCTAGCTGGCTGCGCTGCACCATGCGCTTGAGCCGATAGGCCCGCGCCAGGTGCTGCACGCGGTCATCCTCCGCGACGGTGAACGGTGCCCCCATGCCGTCGAGGAACGTCATGCTGGCGATGCCGCTGGTCATGGCCGCAAGCAGTGACGCCACCCCCGTGCCCATGCCGTGGGCCAGTACATGGAATTGGCTCAGGCCGAGGCTGTCGGCAACCGCCAGCATGTCCTCGGCGTGCTCCCACAGGTAATAGCCACTGTCGTGCCGGCGATGGTCGGAACGCCCATGGCCGACCAGGTCGGGGGCCACGACGAAACAGTGTTCGAGCAGCGGTGCCAAGCGGTCGAACGAGGCTGCATTGTCCAGCCAGCCATGCAAGGCCAAGACCGGCATGCCGTCCTCCCGGCCCCAGCAGCGCACCGCGATCTCGATGCCATTGTTGTCCAGCAAGTAATCCTTGGGTGTCGACGATGAACGCATGGGTAGCTTCCTGACTAAGGCCTGGCAAGGCCGCGACACCCCTACCTTGGCGCGATGCCGGCAGCCGCGTTGGTGCCGGGCCGACACTTGCATAGGCCAGACCGACACCCCTCAGCTGAACGGCGCCCCTTGCTCGCCGGCCACAGCACCCTTCACTGCCCGCGCAGGTCCTCGAAGAATGCCTGCCGACCATCGACCCGTGCAGACGCCCTTGGCGCCACCGCCGCTTCGCCGCTGGCGGCCTCGACGTGCCAATAGCAGTGCTGCACGGCTCGGGTCACTGCCACGTAGGCCAGGCGCTGCACTTCTTCCTTCTGCGCGGTATCGAACGGCTGGGCGTCTGCGGCCTTGCCCAACCCGGCCTGGCGGTAGACCTGGTTCTTGTAGGGGGAGCTGGTCAGGTACTGGCAGTCGCCGAGCATGAACACCGCGTCGGCCTGCAGCCCCTTGGCACTGTGGTAGGTCAGCTGGCGCAGCCGGCGTTGCTCGGCCGGCAGCGCGGCCTCGGCTTGCACCACGCTTTGCAGGTGCTCGCTCATCAGTACCCGGTCGCTGCCCTTGCGGTACAGCATCATCACCGTCTCGCCGCGCTGGTAGTGCTCCATCAGTGTCTGGCCCAAGGCTGCCTCATCCC
This sequence comes from Pseudomonas sp. UBA6699, assembly GCF_002454615.1. Lineage (NCBI taxonomy): Bacteria > Pseudomonadati > Pseudomonadota > Gammaproteobacteria > Pseudomonadales > Pseudomonadaceae > Pseudomonas > Pseudomonas sp. UBA6699. The sequence continues at coordinate 96,880 of NZ_DKJF01000023.1, read as the reverse complement.
GGTCGAAGACCTTGACCGGCGAGCCCGGCAATTGCGCGGCGGGGCCGCTGGCGCGGGCCTTCTTGCCGGCAATTGCCGGGGTGCCCTTGACCAGGTGCTCGGCGGCATCGATCACCTGTTGCTGGCAACGGTAGTTATCGACCAGCATCACGCGGGTGTTTGCCGGTGCAGCAAAGGCCTTGGTGAATTCCATGAAGTACTTGGGTGAACTGCCGCGCCAGCCATAGATCGACTGCCAGTCGTCGCCCACGCACAGCAGTGACGAATGCTGGGCATGCCGCCCGGTGTGCATGGCCGGGCCGCGTCGGCGTATTTCGCGCAAACTCGCACGCAGCCAGCTGACGATCTGTGGCGACACGTCCTGGAACTCGTCGATCATCAGGTGCGCCAATGGCCGCAACAGCGGGTCGGGTAGCAGGCGCAGGTTTTCCGGGTTGTTTTCGCCGAACAGGGCGAACATGCGGTTGTAGCTCATCACCGGTGGCGACAGGCCCAGCAGGTGCGCTTCCAGGGCTTTCCAGTACAAGGCCAGGGCCTCGAAGAACAGGGCGTCGCTGTCACCGCTGGGGAAACTCATCGACGCCACGGCCGTGTTCACCTCAAGGCCAAGGTTCTCGATGAAATTGGCAGCCCCCACGAACGCATCCAGCAGTGGCGCCGCCGCCAGCTCGCCCTTGACCTTGTACTCGAAGCCAGGGCCCGCCACGGCATCACCGGCCAGCGACGCTGCCAGGCGCCGAGCCATGGCGTAGTTGTCGAGCCAGATCAGCGGCCGGTCGCAGAACGCCTGCAACAAAGTGCGTTTGACCGCCCACTCACCGCGTACCGCCAGCTTGGCGCCAGGGCGCTGGTACTGCGCGCTTTCCGTCGGGTCGAAGCCGAGCACCACCAACGGCCCGCCCCCCGCCAGGCGCCCATGCACATGAAACCGGCTGCCACGGATCTCGACGGTATCGCGGCACGGTTCGATACCTGTGATCGGCCAGGCGCCGGCAGCGAACCAGAGGTCCTCGATCACATCGCACAGCTCTTCGTCGCGCTGCGCAGCCAATTGCGTAACCTGGGCGCGTTTTTGCACCTCGGGGTTGTTCGGGTCCAGGGGTTTGAGCTGCAAGGCTTCGCTTCGCAGCAAGCCGACCAGCTCGGCAAAGCGTGGGCTTTCATGCAGCACGCGGCTGTAGCACTGGTTCAGTTGCTGGCGTTGGGCGTCATTCAAGCGCAGGTCGAACGGGTTGCTGTCGGCCTCGGCTTCGCGCCCGGCTGGCATGTCGCTGCCCAGCGTTTCGAAAGCACGCAGCTGGTCAAAACCCGGCAGGCTGCGCACCAGCGGAAGAATGCGTGAATGGAAGGTCCGCACCAGCTCGCGCGCCTGCGCCGGTTGCAGGTTGATCTGCCATAGGGCGAACACCTGCAGCAGGCGCTTGATGAAGTCTTTGCGCGACTCGCGGGTAAAGGTGACCACGGTCATCGCGTCCAGTTCGTAGCCCAGGTAATGGCGCAACAGCAGGATGCGCAGTACCAGCGACGTCGATTTGCCCGCGCCCGCGCCGGCCACCACGCAGGTAGACGGCGTGTCGCTGAAAATCAGCTTCCATTGCGCAGCGCTGGGTTGCGCTTCGGCGGGCAGGCGCTGGGCCACATCGGCCTTGAAGCGTTTTTTCAGTTCGGCCGTCAGCGGCAGGCGCCAGTCGTCGAAGAGGTTGTCGTCGCAGCCAGGCACGGCAGCATCCTCGGGGCGGCTGTCGCGGATCACCAGTACCTGGCGCCCGGCCTCGTAGCCGGCTTCCCGGCCACGCTCGAAACCATCGCGCACACCCTCGGCATGGCCCCTGCGTTGCCCGCTGGCATGGCCCTGGAACCATGAGTCCCGGTGCTGCGCCTGCAAGCCGGTCAGGCAGCGCCCCAGCAGGCGCGCCGCCACACGGCGAAACCAGGGCAACTGGGCGGGCGGGGTAAGGTCGGCGGGGGCATGGGGTAGCTCTTGGGCCACGGTCACTCCTTGCTGAACAGAAACAATGGGCATGTTCGCCGCATCGACTCAAAATGGCCAGCGAATGCTTGCAGATCAGGGGATTAGGCGATGAAGCGGATAAGTGCCTGCAGGTTATAGAACCACTAATTCGATTGTTTTGAGCCGATATTTACGCTTATTTTCGATGCTTCTTTGGCGCATCATGGCCTCATCCACTGATTCAAGGAGCACGACCATGCTGCAACTTCGTTCGTTCGATAGCCTCGGCCATGCCAACCACGGCTGGCTCGACGCCCACCACCATTTTTCCTTTGCCGAGTACTACGACCCAGCGCGCATGCACTGGGGCAACCTGCGGGTCTGGAACGATGACCTGATCGCGGCCGGCAGCGGCTTCCCTCCGCACCCACACCGTGACATGGAAATCATCACTTATGTGCGCGAAGGCGCGATCACCCACCAGGACAGCCTTGGCAATAAAGGCCGGACCGAGGCCGGTGACGTCCAGGTGATGAGTGCCGGTACCGGCATCGTGCACAGCGAGTACAACCTGGAAGACGTCGATACCCGTATCTTCCAGATCTGGATCGTGCCGGAACGCACCGGTGAAGCACCGCAATGGGGTAGCCGACCATTCCCCAAAGGTGAACGTGGCGAAGGCTTCGTGACCCTGGCCAGCGGCCGCGCCGGCGATGAAGACAGCCTGCAGATCCGCACCGATGCACGCCTGGTGGCTGCCACCCTGAAAGCGGGTGAGACCGCCGAATACCGTTTCGACGCCGATCGCCGGGGCTACCTGGTACCCGCCAAGGGCCGGGTGGAAGTCAACGGCCTGCGGGTCGAGGCGCGTGATGGTGTGGCCATCGAGCAGGAGCAGCTTCTGCGCGTGACCGCCATCGAAGACAGCGAGATCGTGCTGGTGGACGTGGCCTGACCTTCACCCGGCAGGCTTGGTGGTCAGCCGGGCTGTCGTTTTCAGCAGCGAGTGCAGTCAATACCGTTTCACAAATCGTTGCGTAGCCGTAGTCTTTGCCGGTACCCGACCACGGAACGTTGACATGCTGCAGTTGCTGCTGACCACCCTGCTCCCGATCATTCTGCTGATTGCCCTGGGTACTTTCCTGCGCCTGCGGGGGTTTCTGGCCGAAACCTTCTGGCCTGGCGCTGAACGCCTGAGCTACTACGTACTGCTGCCAGCGCTGTTCCTGCATGGCCTGGCCACCGCCAACCTGGAGGGTGTGCCGGTGCTGGGCATGGTCGGCGCGCTGATGCTTTCCACCTTGGCGGGCGCGGTGATGCTGGTGCTTTACCAAGGCATGGCAGACCACGAGGGTGCCGATTTCACCTCGGTGTTCCAGGGCGGTATCCGCTTCAACAACTACATTGGTGCTACCCTGGCTGCCGGCCTCTACGGCAGCGCCGGCATAGCCCTGGCCGCGGTTGCCAACGCGGCCATCGTGCCCCTGGTCAACCTGCTCTGCGTGCTGGTGTTCGCCCGCTTCAGCGCCCGCCACAGTTCGCCAGCAACCGTGCTGAAGGCAATCTTCGCCAACCCGCTGATTGTCGGCTGCGCGGGTGGCCTGCTGCTGCGTTTGACCGGGCTGGGCCTGCCGCCGGGCATCGAGCCCACGGTCAAGGCCCTGGGCCAGGCTGCCCTGCCGCTGGGGCTGCTGTGCGTGGGGGCAGCGCTGGGCGGCGCCCGCCTCGGCCAGCAGGCGCGGCCATTACTGGCGGCTTCGGCGTTCAAGTTCCTGGTCATGCCCGTGACCACCTGGGGCCTGTGCCGGCTGCTGGGCCTGGGCGGCCAGGCCGCAGTGGTGGCGGTGCTGTTCCAGGCACTGCCGACAGCCTCGTCCTCCTACGTAATGGCGCGGCAAATGGGCGGCAATGCACCGTTGATGGCCACCATCATCGCCCTGCAAACCGTGGCCGCCGCCACCACCCTGCCTTTGGTATTAATGCTTACGCTTGGCTAGACTGGCATCAGCCCACCATTGGGAGTTAGACCATGCGCTTTTCGTGGATGCTGATCGGCCTGACCACCGCCCTGCTTGCCGCCCCCTTGCACGCTGCCGACCCCGCCAAAGCCGCCGTGGCCGAGGGCAAGGCCGAGGCCCTTGAAGAAAAAGTGGTCGAGGCAGCGCCCCCGCCCAAGCCCGCCGAAAAGTTGACCCCGAGCGAAGCGCAGGCCGTGGACCCGGCTGGCAAGGCACCGCTGGATGACAGCCTTACCTGCCTGGCGCGCACCCTTTACTGGGAAGCCAAGGGCGCCGATGCCTCAGACATGGCCGCCGTGGCCAGCGTGGTGCTGAACCGCCTGGGCCAGGATGGCTTTCCGGATACCATCTGTGGTGTGGTCAAGCAGGGCGTTGAAAGCAAAGCCTGCCAGTTTTCCTGGTGGTGCGACGGGCGCCCCGACCAGGTCGAGGAGCCGCAGCGCTACGACGTTGCCAAGGAAATTGCGCGCAAAGCCCTCAACCAGCAGTTGCAGGATTCCACTGGCGGCGCGCTCTACTTCCATGACCGCAGTGTGCATCCAGCCTGGGCCAAGACTTATCGCCGAACGGCCAAGACCACGCACTTTTTGTTCTACAAACCCAACCAGGCTTTGGCCCGCTGACAAGGCACGTGTTAGCGCACACTGCCCTGTCACCTGACTGGTCGCCGGCTTTTAGGTTTATTTGCCCCAGATTCGCACTTTTGCGGCGGGCAATGGTCTACCTCCCTTCGTGTACCGCCGGCACTAGTTGCCGGCGTTTTATTTGCCTTGCACCCGCCTGGGCCAAAAGCCCCGAGCTTGTGTAGGATGAGCAGCGCCTACCACGCCGCTGCCAGTCATAGGGAGATACACATGCGCGTGCTGTCATCCGTTGCCGCCTTGTCGCTTGGCCTGTTGATTTCGACCGGGGCATTGGCCGTTACCGGCGAAGAAGCGCAACTGATCGCGTCGATCAATGCCTACCGCAGCCAGGCCCAACCTTGCGGTGGCGAGGCATCGCTGGAACTACCACCGCTGAACAGCGATACCCGCCTGGCGCTGTCGCCGGAGGGCACCCGCGATCTGCAGCAGGCCATGACCCGGGCGGCCTACCCTATGGTCAATGTGCAGGCCATCAGCCTGTCAGGGCCGCGCGATGCGCCTGCGGCCATGCATGCCATCGAGGAAAGTTTCTGCCAGGTGGTGCTGGACCCGCAGTTCGTCGACATTGGCGTCAGCCAGGAAGGCCGCGATTGGCGTATCGTGCTGGCCCGGCCACTGCTCAGTGGCCGCCTCGGTGACTGGCAAGCCGAAGGGCAGAAAGTGGTGGAGGAAATCAACGCGGCCCGCAAGGTGGCCCGGCAGTGTGGCGGGCAACCCTTCGCTGCCGCCCCGCCGTTAAGCTGGAACACGGTGCTGGCGGGGGCTGCCGCCAACCACACGCGGGCCATGGCCAACCAGAATTTCTTCGACCACATCGACAAGGATGGCCGCACCCCCGGCGACCGGGCGGAGCTGGCCGGCTACCTGTATCAGCAGATCGGCGAGAACATTGCTGCTGGGCGTGACACTGCGCACAAGGTGGTCGAAGGCTGGCTGGACAGCCCCGGGCACTGTGCCACGTTGATGAACCCCGAGTTCCGCGACCTGGGGGCTGCCTACGCAGTGGACCCAAAAAGCGATGCGGGCATCTACTGGACCGCACTGTTCGGCACACCACAGTGAATTCGAGCCCCCTTGCAACCCTGTCAGGCGCGCTTCAGCCCTGGTGTGTAGCTGCTCGCAGCTCGAGCGCGGTACAGCCAAACCGCGCCCGCAGGCATTTGCCCAGGTAACTGGCATCGCCCAGGCCGACTTCATCGGCAATCTGCGCCAGGCTGTGCGTGGAGTTGAGCAAGCGCCAGCGTGCTTGCTGCAGGCGCATTTCGCGCCACCAGGCCTTGGCACTCAGGCCATGACTGGCATGAAACTGCCGGTCCAGCTGGCGCCGGCTGATGCCCAACGCTGCCGCCAGTTGCTCCACCGCCAGCGGCGCCCCCAGGTGATGGCGCATCAGTGCCTGCGCCTTCTGCACCTGGCGCCCCGGCCCGCTGCCCGGCTCCAGGGAGCGCAAGGCATGGCGGCTGTCGCGGGTTTCATCCACCAGCATGTCGGCCAAGCCCTTGAGTGCCCGCGTGCGACCGCAGGCACGTGACAGCAGCGCGACAGCCAGGTCGATGGCCGCCGTGCCACCGGCGCAGGTAATACGGTTGCCATCGATGCAGTACAGTTGCTCAGGCAGTAGCTGCACATGCGGGAACGCCGCCCGGAATTCGGCTTCGTGGCGCCAGTGCACCACCACCTTGTGCCCACGCAACAGGCCGCACGCCGCCAACAGGAAAACACCATTGTCGACCCCGACCAATTTGACGCCCGCCTTGCTGGCGCGCTTGAGCAAAGCCTGGTAGCGCGGTGCAAGTGCGGCGGTGGCCATGGCATTGCGCCCGCCGAACAGCACCAGGTAGTCGAAACTGGCCAACTCGAGGTCGCCGGCCACGGCCTCGACCTGCAGCACTGCACCGCTGCTGGAAGGCACCGGTTCACCACCCAGCCCCGCCACCGTCCAGCTGCAATAACGCTGCTGGCTGTAGTCCTCGTCATCGGCGCTGAAGCGCAACTTGTCGAGGAAAGCGCCAAACGGCAGCAAGGCAAAATCCGGTAGCGGCAAGATCAGCAAGCGAATATCGGGATACACAGTATTCACGTCCAGAAAGTACCATCGAATGTCCGGATATTACCCTGCCAGCGCCACCATTGCGCCCTAGACTGGCGCCCTGTTCATCACATGGCGTTACCCGGCATGAACCTCGACACATGGCTCATCTACCTGCTGGCGAGCATCGGTTTGTCGCTCACCCCAGGCCCTAACAGCCTGCTGGCCTTGACCCACGGCGCCCTGTATGGGGCCCGGCGAACCCTGTTCACCATTGTCGGCGGCGTATTCGGCTTCAGCGCGCTCATCGCCCTGGCGATGTTCGGCCTTGGTGCATTGCTGCAGTCCTCGGCGTCGGTGCTTGGCGTACTGAAATGGCTAGGGGGTGCCTATCTGGTCTGGCTAGGTGTGCAGCTGTGGCGCAGCCCAGGCCTGCAGTTGGAACTCAATGCGGGCAACGCTGGGCTGAACAACGCAGGGTTGTTTCGCCAAGGGCTGCTGTCGGCCATGGCCAACCCCAAGGTGCTGCTGTTCTACGGCGCGTTCCTGCCACAGTTCATCGACCCACAGCGCGGGCTGCTGTTGCAGTTCGTGGTCATGGCGGCCACCTTCGCCAGCGTCGAGTTTCTGGTCGAATACCTGCTGGCGCGGCTGGCGTACCGCGTTCGGCCCTGGCTGAGCAAAGCAGGCAAAGGCTTCAATCGCTGCTGCGGGGGCTTGTTCGCCCTGATTGGCGTGGCCTTGCCCTTGAGCCGCTAGCCCCTGGCACAGGCAGGCCACTGCCACTGGCGTTGCAGCGCCTATCGAGCCTGGCGTGCCTGGAAAACGAAGACCAGCAGCGCCAGCCCCGGCAAGGCGGCGCCCACCAATGCCACCCCTGGCCAACCAACCTGGCTGAACAGCGCACTGGCCACTGCCGAACCCACTGCCCCGCCAAGGAAGATGCTGGTCATGTACACCGCATTCAAACGCCCACGGCTGGCCGGGTCCAGTGCATACACTTCACGCTGGCCGATCACCATGTTCATCTGCACCGCAAAATCCAGCAGCACACCCGTCAGGCCCAGGCCGATCACGCTGTAGCCGGGCACCGTCAAACCCAGCAGCAAGGCGGCCGGCGCCAGTAACAGCGCCAGTAACGACCCCGCCCGGGCATGCCCGGCATCGGCCAGGCGGCCGGCAATGGGTGCCGCAACCGCACCCACTGCGCCGACCAACGCGAACAAGGCAATCTGGCTTTGCGACAGGCCATGCCCTGCAGCCAGGGCCAGCGGCACCGCCGTCCAGTAAAGGCTGAATGCGGCGAACATCAGGGCCTGGTAGAGCGAGCGCTGGCGCAGCAGCGGGTAACGGCGCAGCAAGGTGAGCAGCGACAGCATCAGCCCTGCGTAACTGGCCTTGTGCTCGGGCCGACGCTGCGGCAGGGTCGACGCCAGCAGCAGGATGATCGCCAACATCACCCCGGCAGCGCCGATGAATACCGCACGCCAGCCGAAGTGGTCGGCCACCAGGCTGGACAACGGCCGGGCCAGCAGGATGCCCAGCAGCAACCCACCCATGATGTTGCCCACTACCCGACCGCGCTGGTGCTCGGGTGCCAGGTGCGCCGCCAGCGGAATCAGCATCTGCACCGCCACTGAACTGAAGCCGATCAGCAGGGCGTAACCCAGGAACAACTGCCCCTGGCCACTGCCACTGGTACCTGCCAACAGCAGGCTGATGCAGGCCAGAACGGCGGTGGCCACCATCAGACGACGGTTTTCCAGCAAGTCGGCCAACGGTACCAGCAACAACAGGCCCAACGCATAGCCGAGCTGGGTGAGGGAAACGATCAGGCTGGCATGTTCGGTAGACAGCCCCAGGTCCGGTGCGATCAGCCCCACGATGGGTTGGGCGTAGTAGATGTTGGCGACGATAGCGCCGCAGCAAAACGCCAGGAGTACCACCAGGGCCCGGCTCAGGCCGGCAGTGGCCGGTTGCGCTGACGCGACGGAAGGGTTCATGCGAGGTTCCTCGACAAGGTATGGGGATGACGGCCACCTTACCTGCGGGCAGCGGCGCCGAGAATTGGGCAGCTACGCAACGCGCCTTTGCGTACAGCGCAACGCTAGCGGCCAGTATTCAGCACATTTTCGCAAAACCCGATGAAAGCGCTGACCCGTCGCGAACCCCGGTGGTTGGGCAGGTACAGGGCGTTGATACAGTCGTTGGCGGTGCCAGGGTTGGCTTGCCATTCAGGGAAGAGGCGCTGCAGCCGACCGCCTTCAACATCTTCGCGTACCAGCCAGTCGGCCAGCAATGCAATACCGCTGCCTGCCAGCGCCGTTTCGCGCAACATGTCGGCGTTGGCACTGCGCAGCGGCCCGCTTACGTCGAGCTCCAGGCTTTCCTGGCCACAGGTCAGCCGCCAGGGCCGTGCTTTTTGCCCATAGCGAAAACGCAGGCAGGGGTGTTCAAGCAGCTGCCGGGGATGCAGGAGCGGCCCGCGCTCGGCCAGGTAGCCCGGGCTGGCGACCAGCCATCGTTGGAAGCGGCCGAGTGGGCGGCATACCATTTCATCGCTGGGCGATGGGTCACCCAGGCGGATCGACAGGTCATAACGCCCGTCGAGCAGGTCGTCGATGCGGTCGCTAAGGTCGATGTCCAGCTCCAGCGCCGGGTGGCGCGCCAGAAACGGCCCCAGGTGCGGGGCGATGACCCGCCTGCCGAACTCCACCGGCAAGCACAGGCGCAGCACACCGACCGGTTCCTCACCGCGGTCCGAGATGCTGGCATCGGCCTCGTCCAGCGCCTCGAAGATGCCTCGGGCGCGCTGGTAGTAGCGCGCGCCTGCCTCGGTCAGACTGACCTGGCGCGTCGAACGATTGAGCAAGGTGGCACCCAGCGCCGACTCAAGGGCATCGACCAGGCGCGTCACCGATGAGGTCGCCACCCCCAGCCGGCGTGCAGCCGCTGAAAAACCCTGGGCATCGACGGTGGCCACGAACATTTTCATCGCCAAAAGTTTGTCCATGTCAGGCCGTCCTCGAAAACTCGCAAAGGTCTAATAAACCGCCAGCCCGGTCAAGAAGCATGGCGCCAAGCAAACAGGGCCATGGCGGGCGCACGCCCAACCGGCGTTAAGCCTACAAATGAACGTAGCCGCGATAAAAAAACCTTGCCCGCCATACCCGGTGTTTTCCTGCATTTTTCCAGGCACGATCTAGAATTTTAGACACACCGCGTTAAGTTCAGCCCTGCGACAATCAGCCTCACAAAATTATGTACCAACTTGTTAATTAGCAAGCTAAGGGATTAAACTGCGCGCATTCCACCTGCTGAGATCCCTGGCATGAACGAAACACCGCGCGCCTCTGGCGCCTCTAAAATCATCCTGATTGGCCTGGGCGTGATCATCGCCCTGCTTGGCCTGCTCCTGGCTGCCGGCGGCGTCAAACTCGCCGGCCTGGGCGGTTCCTGGTACTTCCTGATCGGCGGCCTGGCCATGGCCATCGCCGGTGTGCTCATTGCCCGCCGTAAAAAAGCGGGCGCCTGGCTGTACGCGCTGTTCCTGGTTGGCACTGCCCTCTGGGCGCTGGTCGACGCCGGCCTGGTGTTCTGGCCGCTGTTCTCGCGCCTGTTCATGTTCGGTGTCATCGGCATGGTGGTAGCGCTGGTGTACCCACTGCTGGCCCGCGCCAATGGCGCCAGCGCCGGGCGCGGTGCCTACGGCGTTGCCGCGGTGATGGCCGTGGTGCTGGCGGTTGCCGCCGGCAACATGTTCGTCGCCCACCCAAGCGTGGCCCCTACTGGCAAAGGCCCGGGCATGACCGCGGTCGAGGCCGGCAAGGAACAGAAGGACTGGGCCCACTACGGTAATACCGAAGGTGGCAGCCGCTTCGCCGCGCTGGACCAGATCAACCGTGACAACGTGAACAAGCTGAAGGTGGCCTGGACCTACCACACCGGCGACGTCGCCATCAGCGACGGCAACGGTGCCGAAGACCAGCTGACACCCCTGCAGATCGGCAACAAGGTGTTCATCTGCACCCCGCACAACAACCTGATCGCGCTGGATGCCGACACCGGCAAAGAGCTGTGGAAGAACGCCATCAATGCCCAGTCCAAGGTCTGGCAGCGTTGCCGTGGCCTGGCCTATTTCGATGCCACTGCGGCCATCGCCCAGCCGACCCAGCCCAACAGCTCGCCGGTCACCGGCGGTAGCGTGCCGGCCGGCGCCAACTGCCAGCGTCGCCTGCTGACCAACACCATCGATGGCCGCCTGATTGCCGTCGATGCCGACACCGGCAAGTTCTGCCAGGGCTTCGGCAACAACGGCCAGGTCAACCTGATGGCCGGCCTGGGCGATGTGCCAGACTCTTACTACCAGCTGTCCTCGGCACCGCTGATGGCCGGCACCACCGTGGTGGTCGGCGGCCGCGTTGCCGACAACGTCCAGACCGACATGCCAGGCGGCGTGATCCGTGGCTTCGACGTGATCACCGGGGAAATGCGCTGGGCCTTCGACCCGGGCAACCCGGAAGACCGCCAGGCCCCGCAGGGCGACAACACCTACGTGCGCAGCACCCCGAACAGCTGGGCACCGATGTCCTACGACCCGGCGATGAACACCGTATTCCTGCCGATGGGCTCGTCGTCCACCGACATCTACGGTGTTGAACGCAGCAAGCTGGACCACACCTACGGCGCTTCGGTGCTGGCCCTGGACGCCACCACCGGCAACCAGAAGTGGGTGTACCAGACCGTGCACAACGACCTCTGGGACTTCGACCTGCCGATGCAGCCGAGCCTGATCGACTTCACCAAGGACGACGGCCAGACCGTACCTGCGGTAGTGATCGGCACCAAAGCCGGGCAGATCTATGTGCTCGACCGCGCCACCGGCAAACCGCTGACCCAGGTCGACGAAGTTCCGGTCAAGCCAGGCAACATTCCAAACGAGCCGTACTCGCCAACCCAGCCCAAGTCGGTGGGCATGCCGCAGATCGGCGCGCAGACCCTGACCGAGTCGGACATGTGGGGTGCTACCCCGTATGACCAGCTGCTGTGCCGCATCGACTTCAAGAAGATGCGCTATGACGGCTTGTACACAGCGCCTGGCACCGACCTGTCGCTGAGCTTCCCGGGTTCGCTGGGCGGCATGAACTGGGGCAGCCTTTCCACCGACCCGGTGCACGGTTTCATCTTCGTCAACGACATGCGCCTGGGCCTGTGGATCCAGATGATTCCGTCGCAGAACAAAGGCAATGCAGCGTCCGGCGGCGAAGCCCTGAACACCGGCATGGGTGCAGTACCGCTCAAGGGCACCCCGTATGCGGTGAACAAGAACCGCTTCCTGTCGGTAGCCGGTATTCCATGCCAGGCGCCGCCGTTCGGCACCCTCACCGCGATCGACATGAAGACCCGTCAGGTGGCCTGGCAGGTACCGGTGGGCACCGTTGAAGACACCGGCCCGCTGGGTATCCGCATGCACCTGCCGATCAAGATCGGCCTGCCCACCCTGGGCGGCACCCTGTCGACCCAAGGCGGCCTGGTGTTCATTGCCGGCACCCAGGACTTCTACCTGCGCGCCTACAACAGCGGCAACGGTGACGAAATCTGGAAGGCGCGCCTGCCAGTGGGCAGCCAGGGCGGCCCTATGACCTACGTTTCGCCGAAAACCGGCAAGCAGTACGTGGTCGTGACAGCGGGCGGTGCGCGCCAGTCGACCGACCGTGGCGACTACGTGATCGCTTACGCCTTGCCGTAACACAGCGTCGCCCCGTTCGCGGGTGAACCCGCCGCCACAGGAGGATCACTGCCCCGGCAAATGGTGCAGCCCCTGTGGCAGCGGGTTCGCCCGCGAAGAGGCCCGAACAGACAACCCGAGACACAGCAATGCCATCCGTAATTCGCTTCACCCCCACCCTGCTGCTGGCGCTGGCCAGCAGCACTGCACTCGCCAACGACGACCTCCTCACCCGCAGCACCCTCACCGGTGACTGGGGCGGCCTGCGCCACCAGCTGGAACAGGACGGGGTGAAAATCACCGGCGACTACAGCGGTGAAACCGCCTACAACGCGCATGGCGGCCTGCACCGCTCGGCGCGTTACTCGCAGAACGTCAAGCTGGGCGTGCAGTTCGACCTGTCGAAGCTGTACGGCCTGGACAACGGCGGCAAAGTCCAGCTGACCATCAACGACCGTCGCGGCAACAGCGCGTCGGACGACTTGGTCGGCAACCGCCTGCCGATCCAGGAAAACTACGGCGGTCTGTACACCCGCCTGACCGAGCTGAGCTACGAACGCACCCTGTTCACCCCTGCGCTCAACGTCAAGCTGGGCTACATGGCCATGGGCAACGACGTTGGCGGCCTGGACAGCGGCATCCTGTGCAATTTCATGAACGCCGGCTTCTGTGGCCACCCGCTGAACATGTCGGGGGGCAGCGGCTGGACCAACTACCCCAACGCCCACCTCGGCGTGCGCGTGAAGTACGACCTGTCGCCCGCCTGGCAACTGCGTGTGGCAGCGTTCAATGTGGACCCCGAGAGCAACGGCAATTCCAGCCGTGCCTGGCACCTGGGGCCCAAGCACACCACTGGCACCGTGGTCCCGGTGGAGCTGGTGTACAAGCTGCAGGGCGAGCTGCCGGGCGAGTACAAGCTGGGGTACTACTACGACAGCTCCGACGTGAAGCGCATCGGCAGCAACGACGAAGTGTCGGGGCGCGGCGGGCACTACCTGCTGGTCGACCAGGCGCTGTGGAACGATCAGGCCTCGCCAGGCCGCAGCCTGCACGCCTTCGGCCAGTATTCGGCGTCGAGCAAGGCCGCTTCGCCGTTTACCAAGTGGTATGGCGCCGGGGTGGTGCTGTACAAGCCGTTCGAAGGCCGCCCGAGAGATACCGTGGCACTGGGTTATGGCCGCGCCGTACCCAACCCGCGTAGCCGCGATGTGCTGGAAGATGCTGCATTCAACGCCGGCCAGCCGTTCCCCGATATCGACAGCGCCGAGCAGTTGATCGAGCTGAGCTACGGCTACCAGGCCACGCCATGGCTGAACCTGCGCCCGGATGTGCAGTACATCATCGAGCCAGGGGCGTTCACTGGCAAAGACATCGACAATGCGCTGGTGGTGGGCCTGCAGGTAAAAGCAACCTTCTGAGTCGCCGGGGGCCGCACTGCGGCCCATTCGCGGGTGCATCCGCGCCCACAGAGCCCCGGCAGTTAAACCGTCAAGCCTGCCTGAGGTGATCCACCAGCCTGAGCAGCATGGCATCGCAGCCCTGCAGCTGTTCGACACTGACGAATTCATCCGGCTTGTGCCCCTGCTCCATGCTCCCGGGCCCGCACACCACGGTGGGGATGCCCGCCTGGTCGAACAGCCCGCCTTCAGTACCAAACGCCACGGTGCCGAACTTGTCCGAACCACTGAGCAGCGCCACCAGCTGCGCAGCTTCGCTGTTCTGCGGTGTAGCCAACCCCGGATAGGCACTCAGCGGCTGCAGGCGAATGGCGCTGTCGGCGTGGACCTTGCGCATGCGCGGCAGCAACTCGGTCTCGGCATAGGCCTGCAGTTGGTCCGCCACCGCCTGTGCCTCGAACCCCGGCAAGGCACGCACCTCGAAATCGAATTCGCACTCGGCCGGCACGATGTTCAGCGCCCTGCCCCCTTTGATCACCCCGGTCTGCACCGTGGAGAACGGTGGGTCGAAACGTTCGTCGTGATGCTGCGGCAAGGCCAGCGCGTCGCCGATATCACCCAGCTTGCCGATAAGCCTGGCGGCATACTCGATGGCATTCACGCCATACGGTGCATACGCTGAATGGCAAGCAGCGCCATGCACCTGGCAGCGCATCGCCAGTTTGCCCTTGTGCCCCAACACGGGTTTGAGTTCGGTGGGCTCACCGATCAGGCACAGCCGTGGTTTGTGCGGGCGCTGTTCGAGCGCTGCGAGCATCGAGCGTACACCCAGGCAGCCGACCTCTTCGTCATATGAAAATGCCAGGTGCACCGGCATGCGTAGCGGCTGGGCGAGAAAGGCCGGTACCGCTGCCAGCACTGACGCGATGAAGCCTTTCATGTCGGCTGTGCCACGGCCATACAAGCGGCCATCGTGTTCGCTGAGGGCGAACGGTTCGGCCGTCCAGGCCTGGCCGTCTACCGGCACCACGTCGGTATGCCCGGACAGCACCACGCCGCCAACATCCTTGGGCCCGATGGTGGCAAACAGGTTAGCCTTGGTTCTCTCCGGGTTGTGGAACAGCTCGCATTCCACGCCCAACCCGGCCAGGTAATCGCGAATGAAGCCGATCAGCGCCAGGTTTGAGTCACGGCTGACCGTGGCAAAGCCGACCAGCCTGGCCAGCAGCGTGCGGCTGGCAAACTCACTCATCGCCCGGCACCCCGTAGCTTGGCGCAGAGGTCGGGTTGAGGGCGCGGGTAACGTAGTCTTGCATTTGTGGGCGGTAGGCTTGCCACAGGCCATCGAGCGCTCCGATCGGGTCGTTGTCGGCCCAGTCGACGCGCAGGTCCACCAGTGGCCAGGTCAGCTCGCCCGCAATTTTCAGCGCCGCCGAGTGTACCGGCCCCGCCTCACCGCCCGCAGCCATCGCCGCGTGCATGGCCGCCAGCAGGCGGTCGGCCAGGTGCCCACCGGCCTGTTCGAAGGCCAGCACCATCGCTTCGATCACCACGGTGGAGGACAGCAAATTGCCCGCCGCCGCGCATTGCTCGCCGGCCACGGCATGGTGTGTGCCAAGCGCCTCGCGCCCCGTGAACAAGGCCACCTGGCCGGTGCTGTCGATCACCGTCACCTGGCGGTACTCGCTCCAGCCATTGGCGCTCAACACCCGGTCCAGCGCAGCGGCGGGTGGCAACTGGCCCTGCTCCATGGCGTCGAGAATCTGCGGGCCCAGCGCCGGCAGGGTGATGTTCTGGGTAGCGACCGCGCCCACGCCGGCACGCACCCACGGGCAACGGGCCCCTACGGCGATGCTCGACGAGCTGATGGCAATACCGATCTGGCCGGTTTCCTGGCAGCGACCAATGATGGAGAAGGTCATGGCATGGTTCCTGTGTGCTGTGCAATGCAGGCCATTCTGGGTGGAACCTTCGGGCAGGCGAAACCACCTTTTTCCGAGGAGCTAGGCAGGAAAAAACTAGGGTCTGAGGCCCGCTCCCACAGCGAGTGCGCGAGCTTTCAACGTTTCAACACGACAGTTGCGTTCACAAGATCCGGGCCTTCGCCGTTTTATCGGCAAGCCCCAGCTAAATACTATTTTCGCCATTTGCGCAGCATCCCTAGTCTGGCCCCAGGCAACGGCGGTCCCCAAACCGACCTGACAAAAACCGCCTGAACAAGGGCTCGGACATGACACTGAACAACTTCGAAATCGACACCCTCGTGGTCGGCGCCGGCCAGGCTGGCGTGGCCATGAGCGAACACCTGAGCAAGCTGGGCGTGCCGCACCTGGTGCTGGAGCGCAACCGCATTGCCGAGGCCTGGCGCAGCGGCCGCTGGGATTCGCTGGTGGCCAATGGGCCGGCCTGGCACGACCGCTTCCCAGGGCTGGAATTCAACCTCGATGCCGACGCCTTCGCCGGCAAGGACCAGGTGGCCGACTACTTCGAGCAGTACGTACGCAAGTTCAACCTGCCGGTGCGCACCGGCATCGAAGTGAAGAAAGTACAGCGCAACAGCGACCGCCCTGGCTTCACCATCGAAACCAATGAAGGCGTGATCCGCGCCAACCGCGTGGTGGCGGCGACCGGCCCGTTCCAGAAGCCGGTGATACCGGCGATCGCGCCAAAAGACGCCAACCTGCACCAGATCCACTCGGCCGCCTACTTCAACCCCGAACAACTGCCCGAAGGGGCAGTGCTGGTGGTGGGTGCAGGCTCGTCCGGCGTGCAGATCGCCGAAGAGCTGATGCGTGCCGGCCGCCAGGTGTACCTGTCGGTCGGCGCTCATGATCGCCCGCCACGGGCTTACCGCAACCGCGACTTCTGCTGGTGGCTTGGCGTATTGGGTGAATGGGACGCAGAGATTGCCAAGCCTGGCCGCGAGCACGTAACCATTGCCGTGAGCGGCGCCCGTGGGGGCCATACGGTCGACTTCCGTGCCCTCGCCCACCAGGGCATGACCCTGGTTGGCCTGACCCGGTCGTTCGAAAACGGCGTGGCGCACTTCCAGGACAACCTGGTCGAGAACATCACGCGGGGCGATGAGAACTACCTGGCCTTGCTGGACGCCGCCGATGCCTATGTGGAGCGCAACGGCCTCGACCTGCCGCAAGAGCCTGAAGCGCGCCAGCGCCTGGCCGACCCGGCCTGCATGCTCAACCCACTGCAGCAGCTGGACCTGGCGAAGGCCGGTGTCCGCAGCATCATCTGGGCCACCGGCTACGGCGTGGACTTCAGTTGGCTGCAGGTGGACACCTTCGACGCCAATGGCAAGCCCCAGCATCAGCGCGGTGTCGCTCGCGAACCAGGTGTGTATTTCCTGGGCCTGCCGTGGCTGTCGCGCCGTGGCTCGTCGTTCATCTGGGGCGTATGGCACGACGCCAAACACGTCGCCGGCCACATTGCCACGCAACGCACCTACAGCGCCTACCTCGACCGCGACCAGCGCGCGGCCGACCGGCAGCGACCTGCCGCATTCAGCAACGTCAGCACCCTCGGAGCCCACTGATGCCTACCCATACCCGCATCCGCATGTTCAACACCAAGGCCACCTACCCCAACCAGACCCTGGACAACGACCTGTGCCAGGCGGTGCGGGCCGGTAACACCATTTATGTGCGTGGCCAGGTCGGCACCGACTTCGAAGGCAGGCTGGTGGGCCTGGGTGACCCGCGGGCGCAGGCCGAACAGGCGATGAAGAACGTCAAGCAACTGCTCGAAGAAGCCGGCTCGGACCTGTCGCATATCGTCAAGACCACCACCTACATCACCGACCCACGTTTCCGCGAGCCGGTGTACAAGGAAGTGGGCAAATGGCT
The DNA here is from genome assembly GCF_002454615.1 of Pseudomonas sp. UBA6699. Lineage (NCBI taxonomy): Bacteria > Pseudomonadati > Pseudomonadota > Gammaproteobacteria > Pseudomonadales > Pseudomonadaceae > Pseudomonas > Pseudomonas sp. UBA6699. The sequence continues at coordinate 79,253 of NZ_DKJF01000023.1, read as the reverse complement.
CAAGGGCGTGTTCCCGATTTCCACCGGCCTGGTAGTGGCCGGCCTGGCCCAGGCCGAATGGCTGATGGAGATCGACGTGATCGCCGTGGTGCCGGACCAGGCGTGACCGGCAATTGCCAGGCGCTTGCCCTGTAGGAGCGGCCTTGTGTCGCGATGGGGCGCGAAGCGGCCCCGTTTTTTTGCGGCGAAGCTGAAGTTGCGGCGAAGCTGGAAATTTAGGGCCGCTTCGCGCCCCATCGCGACACAAGGCCGCTCCTACAGGGGACGGTGCAAGGCTTAGAAGCCGACCGTGGCAGACAGCAGATAGGTGCGTGGGGTCGACAGGGTCAGGCCCGGCTCGCTGTCATCCGGGGCCCCTGTCGAGCTCCAGTAGCGGTCATCCAGCACGTTCTCGACGCTGGCACGCAATGTGACCTCGGTCTCATCCACCTTGAACGCGTAGCGCGCCCCCAGGTCATAGCGCTCCCAGCCATCGATCTTCTTGCTGTTGTTCTGGTCCAGGTACTGCGAGCTGGAGTGGATACCGCGTGCCGTCAGGGTCAAGCCTTTGACCCCCGGCACGTCCCACTCGCCCCCCAGGTTCACGTTGTACTCCGGCGTGGCCGGGGCGCGGTTGCCGTCGTAGGCGCCATCGACCGTGTCGGTCAGCTCGCTGTCGATGTACATCACCCCACCCAGTACCCGCACACCCTGCACAGGCTCACCGAACACACTCAGCTCGATGCCGCGGTTATCACGCTTGCCATTGGGGCCGAACACCCGCGAAGCCGGGTTGGTTTCGTAGGCCGGCTGGCGAATGCGGAACGCGCTGGCGGTGAAGGCCACCTGGCCAAAGTCATACTTGGCCCCGACCTCGACCTGGCGGCTGGTGAATGGCGGAAATATCTGGTCTTCGTTGACCGAGGTCGACGGGGCGATCTTGCCTTGGCTCAGGCCTTCCATGTAATTGGCGTACAGCGACAACTGCTCGGTGACCTTGAGCAGCACCCCGCCAGAGGGCGAGACCTTTTCTTCGTCATAGGCGGTGTCGCCTTTGACGCCATCACTCCAGTCATCCACTTGCACCCGCTGCCAGCGCGCGCCCAGGGTCAGCAGAAGGCGGTCGTCGAAAAAGCCCAGGGTGTCGGCCAGGGCCACGCCGGAGAAGCGGTTTTCCGTGTAGACCTTCGAATCGAAGCGGGTGGGTGTGCCCGGCGTGGGTGTGGCCACCGGGTGGTAGAGGTTGCTGGGTGCGGCGGCATAACGGGCGCCGCCGTTGGTGAAGTCCATGTAGTAATAGCTGGCGGCCAGGTTCAGTTCGTGGCTGACCGGCCCGGTCTGCAGCCACTTGCGCAGGCCAGCCATGGCGGTACGCACAGATTCATCGCGGGTAAAGTCGCGGGGCTGCACACTGAAATTGCCGGCGTCATTGATGACCGACACGTTGTGGCGCAGGAAGTCATGGTTGCTCTTGCGCGCGCCGACCGCACCATAGGCCAGCAGCGAATCACTGATATCGTATTCGGCATTCAGTGCGCCAAAGGTGTCATTGGTGCGCGCCTTGCTCCAGGCCTGGGCATAGTTGTGGCGCACGTCATCGGCATCCGGCACCTTGGCGTTGGCGCCGATCAGCACACGCTCCTGCGGCGCATCGGTATCGCGCTCGGTGTGGCCCAGGTCGGCCGAGAGGCGCAGGCGCTCGCCGCGGAAATCCAGGCCCAGCACCGCCATCTGGCGATCGACAGACTGGTGGTCCCAGGCAGTATCGCCGGCTTGCTTGACGCCGTTGAAGCGCACACCGAACTGGTCACCTTCGCCGAAGCGCCGGCCGATATCCACGGCCCCCCCCACCTGGCTGTCGGAGGCATAGCTGCCGGTGAACATGGTAATCGGCTTGTCGCCAGCGCGCTTGGGTTGCACGTTGATGCCACCGCCTACGCTGCCCCGGGGCGATATGCCGTTGAGCAACTGGTTGGGGCCTTTGATGATATCGACCCGCTCGGCCATTTCCATGTCGATCGAATAGGTCGGCAAGATCCCGTACAAGCCGTTGTAGGCGACATCACTATTGAACAGGCTGAAGCCGCGAATGGTGAATTGTTCGAAGCGCCCGCCGGCGGGGTTGGTGGCGCGTACCGAGGGGTCGCTGGCAATCAGCTCGCCCAGGGTGCGGGCCTGCTGGTTCTTGACCACCTCGCTGGTGTAACTGGTGATGCTGAAGGGGGTTTCCATGAAGTCCCGCGAGCCGAGCAGGCCTTGTGCGCCCTGGCGTGCCACCTGGCCGCCAGCGTAGGGCTGCGATTGGCCAGGGGCGACCAGCCCGCCGACGATACTGGTAGGGGCGATTTCCAGGGCGCTACCGGCCTGGGGGGCCGGCACCAGGGTGAAGGCCCCTTCACCCACCGGGAGCCATTGCAGGCCGCTGCCACGCAGCAATTGGGCAAACCCTTCGTCAACACTGTAGGCGCCAGACAGGCCAGCGCTCTGCCGGCCTTGCACCAGTGCCGGGTCCAGCGAAAGGCTGACGCCCGCCTGGTCGGCGAAGCGGGTCAACGCGGCCCCCAGGCTGGCGGGCGCTACCTGGTAAGTGCGGCGCACGGGCTCATCGGCCCAGGCCGGTGAACACAGCAACAGGCTCATAGCGAACAACGGATGCGCGGCGCGCGCCAGTGGGCGCAAGCGGCAAGACTTTACTGCAGGCATTGAACAAGGCTCCCCTTTATTTTCTCCTACCGGTAATGACCGGCGAGTGAAAAAAAGGGGACAGCCTCATGCACGATTTTCTCGCGCAGACAAACTGACCCAGTAACGGGTGCGTGACTGCACCTGCAACGGCAGGCTTGCAGCCAGCAAGGCCAGCACCCGGTCGGTGTCGTCAAGGCGGAAGGTGCCGGTGACGCGCAGCCGCTCCAGCGCGGGCGCCCAGCGCAGCACCCCGGGGCGGTAGCGACGCAGCTCGTGCAACAGTTCGCCCAGCGGCCGGTCGTCCAGCCGCAGCACCCCTTCGCGCCAGCCCAGCCGCCAAGGGTCCAGCCCGCTGACCGCGCCGACGCCAGTTGCCTGCAAGCTGGCCTGCTGCCCTGCCAGCAGCGTGCGTGCCGGGCCGCGGGCCGGCTGAAGCTGGGCCCTGCCGTTGAGCACCGACACCCGGCAGGCGTCGCCCAACAGGCGCAAGCACACCTCGGCATCGCCCAGCAGCACCTGGCCCTCGGGCACGTGCAAGGTCAGTTGCAGATGCGCGGGCACCTTTACCGCAACCTCCCCGCGCAGCAAGGTCAGGCGCCGTGCACCGAGGTCGAGATCGACCGCGCTGTCGGTATTCAACTGCAGGAAGGTCCCGTCGCTCAACAGCACCTGGCGCTGCTCTCCCACCGCGGTGCGCAGGTCGGCAGCCCAGGTTTCCAGGGGCAGCTCACGGCTTGCCAGCCACGCCGCCGGCAGCACCGCCGCCACGCCCAGGGCGCGCTTGAGCAGCGCCCGTCGGCCGGCATCCGGGCGGTCCAGCGTGGCCATTGCCAACGCCCCTGGCAGCCCGGAGAAGCGCGCGCGCAACAAGGCTGCCTTGTGCCACGCCTGCTCATGCAGGCTGCTGCTGGCGCGCCATTGCGCGAGCCGCTGCAGGTCCTTGTCGCTGGCGGCGCCGGAATCCAGCAGTGCCAGCCAACGGGCAGCGGCACGCACGGCCTTGCGGGTTTCGGCGCTAGGTTGGGTCATTGCAGATCGGCCAACAGGCAATGCTCGTAAGCCTGCGCCATGTAACGTTTGACCGAGCGCTCGCACACACCCAGCCGCTTGCCGATTTCGGCATAGCCCAGGCCTTCCAGCTGGCTCCAGAGAAACGCCCTGCGCACCGGCGGCTTCAGGCCGTCGAGCAGTTCATCCAGTGCTTGCAGGGTTTCCAGCACGATCCAGCGCTGCTCGGGCGACGGTACATGCTGCTCAGGCAACTGCGCCAAGGCATCCATGTAGGCCTGCTCCAGGCTGCGGCGCTGGTGGAAGTTGCTGAGCAGGCGCTTGCCCACGGTAAGCAGGTAGGCGCGTGGCTCGCGGATGTCTGCCAGCGGCTGAGCACTGGCCAGCACCCGCAGGAACGTATCCTGGCTGAGGTCGGCGGCATCCCAGGCATTGCCCATGCGCCGGCGCAGCCAGCTTTCCAGCCAGCTGCGATGCTCCCGATACAGGGCAGGCAGGCTAGGCTCTTGTGGCGGCGCGGCGTCGATCATGGGAAGGCCCTGCGGCGGCGTAAATAGGATTAATTCTAATTTACATCGCGCCGCAGTTCCAAGTGCTTTGTTGCCGGTCAGGCGATAGCAGCGTCCACCAGCACCTGCGCTTCCTGCACCAGACGCTGCAGGTGGGCTTCGTCGATGAAGCTTTCGGCGTAGATCTTGTAGATGTCTTCGGTGCCTGACGGGCGTGCGGCGAACCAACCGTTGGCAGTCATCACCTTCAGCCCGCCAATCGCCTGGCCATTACCTGGGGCGTGGCTGAGGATCTGCACGATCGGCTCACCGGCCAGCTCGGTGGATTTCACCTGCTCCGGTGCCAGCTTGCTCAGCAGCGCCTTCTGCCGCGCATCGGCCTTGGCCTCGACGCGGGTGGCATAGGGTTTGCCCAGTGCCTCGGTCAGGTCGGCATAGGCCTGGCTAGGGTTGCGCCCGGTGCGGGCGGTCATCTCGGCAGCCAGCAGCGCGGGGATCAGGCCGTCCTTGTCGGTGGCCCACACCGAGCCATCGCGGCGCAGGAACGATGCCCCTGCACTTTCTTCGCCACCAAAACCGAGTGTGCCGTCGAACAGGCCTTGGGCAAAGAACTTGAAGCCCACCGGCACTTCATACAGCTCGCGGCCCAGGCGCTGGGTAACCCGATCGATCAGGCCGCTGGACACCACGGTCTTGCCCACGGCGGCATCGCTGCGCCATTGCGGGCGATGGCGGTACAGGTAATCGATGGCCACGGCCAGGTAGTTGTTCGGCTGCAGCAGGCCATCGGCCGTGACGATGCCATGGCGATCGTGGTCCGGGTCGCAGGCGAACGCCACGTCGAAGCGGTCGCGCAGGCCGATCAGGCCCTGCATCGCATACGGCGAGGATGGGTCCATGCGGATCTGGCCATCCCAGTCGACGGTCATGAAGCGGAAGGTCGGGTCGACCTCGGTATTCACCACTTCCAGGTCGAGTTGGTAATGCTTGGCGATCGCCGACCAGTAACGCACCCCTGCCCCACCCAGGGGGTCTACGCCCAAGCGCAGCTTGGCAGCACGGATGACGTCGAAGTCGATGACGTTTTCCAGGTCGGCCACATAGTGGCTGACGTAGTCATGGCGCTGGGTGGTGGCCGCCTGCAGGGCCTGGGCATGGTCCATGCGCTTGACGCCGGCCAGGTTGGCCGCCAGCAAGTCGTTGGCCTTGGCTTCGATCCACTTGGTCACGTCGCTGTCGGCCGGGCCGCCATTGGGCGGGTTGTACTTGAAGCCACCGCTTTGCGGCGGGTTGTGCGACGGGGTGATGACGATGCCGTCGGCCAGGCCCTGGGTACGGCCACGGTTATGGCAGAGGATGGCGTGCGACACGGCCGGGGTTGGCGTGTATTCGTCATCCTTGGACAGCATGACATGCACGCCGTTGGCGGCCAGCACTTCCAGGGCGCTGGCGGCGGCAGGGGCCGACAGGGCGTGAGTGTCGGCGCCGATGAACAGCGGGCCATCGATGCCCTTTTCCTTGCGGTACAGGCAGATCGCCTGGGTGATGGCCAGGACGTGGTACTCGTTGAAACTCAATTCAAGCGAAGTGCCGCGGTGCCCCGAGGTGCCGAAGGCCACCCGCTGGGCCGCCACGGCGGCGTCTGGGCGGCCGGTGTAGTAGGCGGTGAGCAGCCGGGGAATATCGACCAGCACGCTGGCTGGTGCCGGCTTGCCTGCCAAAGGACTGAGCTTCATGCAAAAACCTCGAGATCAACGGATGTTGGTGTTGGAACGTGCAGTGTACTGAGAGTTGCAAGGGTGTGCGATGGGCGCCAGCAAACAACACCGGCGTTGCCGCCGGCCACCCTGCCGCTGGCGGCCTGAAGCGCCCGGTGACCTGCCACCGGGTTGGCCACGACAGGCTAGAGTGATAGCCATATCGACCGAGAAAGAGGCCCCATGGCTTTCCACCGCCTGACCCGTACACACCCCCGCCTGAGCATCGCCGCCGTGGTCGGCCTGCTGGGCGGCTGGCTGATACCCGCTGGCGACAGCGTGCAGCATATTCTCGCTGGCTGGAACCTGGGGGTCTGGCTGTATCTGCTGCTGGTGCTGTACCTGAGCTGCAGCGCCAACCCGGAGAAAGTCCGCCAGGTGGCCCGCATCGAAGATGAAAATGCCGGCCTGGTGCTGCTGACGGTGTGCATTGCCGCCATCGCCAGCCTGGCCGCAGTGACGCTGCAACTGGTGTCCAGCCGCGGCCTGCAGGGCAGCGCCCAGGCCCTGCACTACCTGTACACCGGCCTGACGGTAGCGGGGTCCTGGTTGATGATCGGTTGCATCTTCAGCCTGCACTATGCGCGGTTGTTCTACACCGGGCGGCAGCATGAACCCCCCCTGCGATTTGCCGATGGCGAACGCAACCCCGACTACTGGGACTTCCACTACTTCTCGTTCACCATCAGCGTGGCCGTGCAGACCTCCGACGTGGGAGTGGCCGGGCGTGGCTTGCGCCGGGTAGTGCTGGCGCATTCATTGGTGGGGTTCGTGTTCAACACGGCGATCCTGGGGTTCACCATCAACATCGCAGCCGGTTTGCTGGGTTGAGCACGCCGTTCGTCTGAAAGCCAGGGGCCAGGGCCGACAGTGCAACCCGCATGAAAGGTGCGCCGGGGCGCACATCCAACAGGCGAAAACGTTTGCCCCGAGGGCTTTGGCACTGCGCCGGCGGGGCCGCAGATGTGACCGTTGTCATGCATCAATACATTTGTCATGTTCGCCGCTGAGAATCGCGCATTGCAGGTGCTATGTTTACTTACCCGGCGGCCGCATCGATGTGGCCACCCGCCCACTACGTCCAGGCACGGACCAGGAGGCTGGCATGAACAAGATGACGTTCCCCAACGCCTGCCAGGTGATGCGCTGGCATTTCCACCCGCTGGGCTTCGAAGCCAGCATGGATGCGCCACGCAGCATGGTCGCGCGGTTGTTCGACCGGGCCACCGGAGAAACCGTGCTGGCGATTGCCGGCATCCCGTGTGCGGCAATCATGGCCGCCGCCGATGTCGAACGCATCATCGAGGCCGTCGAGGCCGAGATGGATGCCTTCGCCCCCGCCTTTACCTTGCGCGACGCCGGTTAACCGGCTGCCAGGGCCCCCGGGCCCATCGCTTGCAGCTTGCTCAGAAATTGCTCGGCCGGTACGGGTTGCCCCAACAGGTAGCCCTGCAGCGAGTCACAGCCCAGGCGGGTCAGGAACGCCCGCTGCCGGTCAGTTTCTACCCCTTCGGCGACGATTCGCAGCCCCAGTGCCTGGCCTAGCGCGACAATCGCCGACACGATCGCGGCGTCATCGCTGTCCTGTTCCAGTTCACGCACAAAGCCCCGGTCGATCTTCAATTCGTTGGCGGGCAGGCGCTTGAGGTACATCAGGCTGGAATAACCGGTACCGAAATCATCAATGGACAGGTCCACGCCCATGTCGGACAAGCGCTGCAGCACCGTGAGGCTGGCATCGGCGTCATGCATGGCGGTGGTTTCGGTAATTTCCAGGGTCAGGCAGTTGGCTGGCAGGCCATTGTGCTGCAACGCCTGGGCCACGCTGTCGACCAGCCCGCAATGGCTGAACTGGATAGCCGACAGGTTGACCGCCATGCGCCACTGATGATGGCCTTGGTCCAGCCAGAGACGCATCTGCCGGCAGGCTTCGTTGAGCACCCATTCGCCAATCGGGATGATCAGGCCGGTTTTTTCTGCCAGCGCGATGAAGCGGTCAGGCATCAGCAACCCCTGCTGCGGGTGCTCCCAGCGCAACAAGGCTTCGGCACCGATGGGCTGGCAAGCCTGGGCGTCGAACTTGGGCTGGTAGTGCAAGCGGAACTGGCGCTGTGCCACGGCCTGACGCAAGTCCTGCAACAGCTGCAACTGCTGGCGGGCGTTGCTGTTCATCGACACGTCGAAGAACCTGTAGCCATTCTTGCCGGCGCTCTTGGCGTGGTACATGGCCGCGTCGGCATTGCGCAGCAGCTCGTGCTGGTCCTGGCCATTGCCCGGGTAAAGGACGATACCCAGGCTGGCCGACAACTGCAGGTCGTGCTCGGCCACCCGGAATGGCCGTGACACCAGGTTGACCTGCTTGACCGCCACGTCCATGGCATCGTCGGGTTCCTGCAACTGCACCAGCAGCACGAACTCATCGCCACCGATCCGTGCCAGGGTGTCCTGGCTGTGCAGGTGGCCGCGCAGGCGGGCGGCCACGGCCTTGAGCAGCAGGTCGCCAATGTGGTGGCCAAACGCATCGTTGACCGGTTTGAAACCGTCCAGGTCGATGAACATCAGGGCAAAACAGCCGCCCTGCTCCGCCACCCTGGCGATCGCCTGCTCGATGCGGTCGGCCAGCAAGGTGCGGTTGGGCAGGTCTGTCAGGGTGTCGTGCAGGGCCAGCTGGGTCAGTTCCTGGTTGGCCAAGGTCAGCGAACGGGCCAGCTCTGCGGTGCGCACCTCCAGGCGCGCGTCCAGCACCGAGGTCAACAAGGCTACCGCCAACACGGACAAGGTGGTGATAAGCACCAGGTAGACCAGGCCATCGCCTTGCAGGCCACCGCCCGCCAGCGCCCCGCAGAAGCTGCCATCCGGGAAGTTCGCCGCTGCCATGCCGGTGTAGTGCATGCCCACGATGGCCAAGCCCATTACCACTGCTGCCAGGCCGCGAATCTGCCGCACATAGGGTGTGTGCGCACGCAGGCGGAAGGCGATCCACAATGCCGCCGCCGAGGCACCGACCGCGATCAGCAGCGAGGCGCCGAACAGTGTCGGGTCATAATCGATGCCTGGCAGCATGCGCATCGCCGCCATGCCGGTGTAGTGCATGCAGGCAATGCCTGCACCCATGATCAGCGCGCCAAACGCCAATTGCAGCCCTGGCAGGCTTGGCTGGCTGACCAGCCACAAGGCAAAGCCCGATGAAAGCACGGCGATCAACAGCGAGAACGCGGTCAGGCCCAGGTCGTACCCCAGGTCGATGGGCAGGCTGAAGGCGAGCATGCCCACGAAGTGCATGGACCAGACGCCCATCCCCATGGCCAGTGCGCCACCGAACATCCACAAGTGCGCAGCCCGGCCCTTGGCCGTGGCGATGCGGCCGGCCAGGTCAAGGGCGGTATAGGACGCCAGGATCGCCACGCACAGCGAAATCAACACCAGCGAAGAGGAGTAGCTACCGGTCAGCATGGGGGTTTCCAGCACTGGGACGGGAGTCCCGGAAAAAGCTGACGATTGTACTCAAGCTTTGGCGAAACGCACGGGGTTTTTGCGAATGGAAATGGATCCAAAAAAGCCCGTAGCGGGTTTGCCAACGGAGCCGGTGCCGCGGCGGGTGGCAACGGCTTTGCGGGTGTTTGCGGCTAACCTTGCAAGGCGCGCGGGCGGTGGCTGCGTTCCTCGGCTTGCGGCGCCGTCGCCGCCTGCAGATGGAAGTCGAAGGCCAGCTCGGCAAAGCGCCCACCCTGCACGCCACGGTCATGCGCTGCCGCGGCATCCTCGACAAAGCGCAGCTCGCCGATCAACCCGTCACGGGTGGCATAGGCGAAGTCATCCCACAGATACCGGTCGCCGGCAAAATTGATCTGGGTGGTCAGGTACCGGTGCCCAGGTGCCGAAATGAAGAAGTGCACGTGCGCCGGGCGCTGGCCGTGACGACCGAGCTGGTCCAGGCACTCCTGGGTAGGCCCCTGTGGGTCGCAGCCGTAGCCCGACGGCACGATCGAGCGCGCCCGGTAGCGGCCCTCGGCATCGGTGACGATGCGGCGGCGCAGGTTGTACGCGGACTGGCTCGAATCGAAGTACGAGTACGTGCCTTGGGTGTTGGCGTGCCACAGATCGACGGTCGCGCCCGCCAACGGCCGGCCGTCGGCAGCAAAGACCTGGCCGTGCAGGAACATCACCACCCCGGGGTCGGTGCCGTCATCCAAGCGCGCCTCCCCTTCTGCCAGCGGGGCACCGGCAACGTACAGCGGCCCTTCGATGGTGCGCGGGGTCCCCCCGCTTTCGATCGACTCATCGGCCATGATCGGTGCCGGGCTGCGCTGGTTCAGGCGCACCTGGCCAGCGCGGTTGATGCGCGAAATCGGCTGCTCGATCAGGTCGATGCCGTTGTCGCCCAGTACCTGGCATGCCCGCAGCGCCTGGGACTCGTCCCAGTACTGGTTGACGTCGACCCGCACGCTGGCGCTGTCGCCCAGTTCGCGCTTGATCGCCACCACATGCCTGAGGTCCTGGTCCACCGGGTTGGCACCGATCTTCAGCTTGAACACCCGGTGGCGGCGTATTTCCAGCATGTGCTGGGCTTCGGCGATATCACGCGCAGTGTCGCCGCTGGCCAGGGTCCAGGCCACCTCCAGGCTGTCGCGTACACGGCCACCCAGCAGTTCGCTGACCGGCAGGCCCAGGCGCTTGCCCTGGGCGTCGAGCAACGCGCTTTCGAGCCCGGACTTGGCAAAGGTGTTGCCTTTGGCCAATTTGTCCAGCTTGAGCATGGCCGCGTTGATGTTGTCTGCCGGCAGGCCGAGCAGCGCCGGGGCCAGGTACGCGTCGATGTTGGCCTTGATACCCTCGGGGCTTTCGTAGCCATAGGCCAGGCCGCCAATGGTGGTGGCCTCGCCCAGGCCTTCCACGCCATCGCTGCAGCGCACGCGCAATACCACCAGGGTCTGCTGCTGCAGGGTGTGCATTGCCAGCTTGTGCGGGCGAATGGTGGGCAGGTCGACGATGACTGCCTCGATACGTTCAATCAGCGCGCTTGTCATTGTTGCCAGGTCTCGTCAGGTCGGGAGGGCGAAGGCCAGCCCGGATGGTGCATGTGCTTGCTTGTGCGAAGATTGCGCGAGACCCTGCGCAGCGTCCAATATCATATGAATCTCTCACCATACCCTGGAGGTCTGATGGAGCTACGCCACCTGCGCTACTTCAAGGTCCTGGCAGAAACCTTGAACTTCACCCGCGCCGCTGAGCTGCTGCACATTGCCCAGCCACCGCTGAGCCGGCAGATCAGCCAGCTCGAAGACGAGCTCGGCACCCTGTTGGTCGCGCGCGAACGCCCGCTGCGGCTGACCGATGCAGGCCGTTTTTTCTATGAGCAAACCTGCACCGTGCTGCAGCAGTTGCAGAGCATCAACGACAACACCCGGCGTATCGGCCAGGGCCAGCGCCAGTGGCTGGGCATCGGTTTTGCCCCCTCCACCCTGTACACCGTGCTGCCCGACTTGATCCGCGAGCTGCGCCAGGACAGCGACCTGGAGCTGGGCCTGAGCGAAATGACCACGCTGCAGCAGGTGCAAGCCCTGAAAAGCGGGCGTATCGACATTGCCTTTGGCCGCATCCGCATCGACGATCCGGCCATTGAGCAGCAGGTACTGTGCGAGGACCCGCTGGTAGCGGTGCTACCCAAGGGCCACCCGCTGTCTGGCAGCCCATTGAGCCTGGCGCAACTGGCGGCGGAGGCGTTCATCCTTTACCCGGCCAACCCTCGGCCCAGTTATGCCGACCATGTGCTGGCGCTGTTTGCCCAGCACGGCATGAGCATCCGGGTCAGCCAGTGGGCCAATGAGTTGCAGACAGCGATCGGCCTGGTGGCAGTAGGTGTCGGTATCACCCTGGTGCCGGCATCGGTGCAGCAGCAGCACCGCACCGACATTGAATACGTGGGCCTGCTGGACAGCAGCGCGGTCAGCCCGATCATTCTCAGCCGCCGCCAGGGGGATATCAGCCCGATGGTGCAGCGATGCCTGGCCTTGCTCGAGCGACAGGCTGGCTGAGGCGAGTGCTGCAACGGCATAGGTAGCGATGCGTTGCATGGGCTGTGCATGTACCGGGAGGTCTATGTGGCAGGCAAAGGGGATGCTGAGGCCTGAAATGCCTAGTACCCGGTCATTTCCAGGTACCCACGGCCACCGGCACTGCCGCTCAAGCGCACCGGCCCTTCCCAATACGGGAAGCGCGTCTGCATCCACGCCTGCGGCTGAACAGCATCGACCTGCACATCCACCCCGTGCTCAGGCACCTGCACCCGCCAGCGGGTCGGCAGCTGCTTGCCATTGCCCTGTGGGGCCCAGGCCAACGGCTGCAAGCGGATCTGTGCCGGCAACAGCGCTAGCCCCTGGCCCTGCGGGTCGATCCAGGTGCCGGCGCGATACGCCTCCCCGTGCGCTTCGCGCACCTGGAACAGCATCAGCTTGGCGCCGCTGTCCAGGTGCAGCGAGAACCAGTCCCAGCCCGTTTGCCCGGCGGCCAGCGGCTGGCTGCTCCATTCCCGGTCCAGCCAGGCCTGGCCAGTCACCGCGATGCACAGGCCGTCGCGCTCGACCTCGCCGCGCACCCGGTAGAACGGCTGGCTGTAGTAGTAAGAAGCCTGGCCCTTGCCCGACTTTTCGCTGTAGCCCTGCTGGCCGTGCAGCACCAGAGGCCGCTCGCTGCGCAACTGCAGGTCGTAGCGAAAACCTTTGCCAGCGGCCGTCATGCGCAGGTTGTCGATACCGCCCGGCCCCTGCAGCGACCAATCGTCGATCCACGCCCGAAACGGCTGGGCCTGCACACCCGCCTGGCCAATCCCGCCACGGGCCAGGGTTTCAGCTGACCGATGGCCGCCGGGGCCGGTCAACGCGGCGTGGCCCATCCACAGGTTCGGGCTCTGCCAATCGCCGGTCTCCGGGCCGGGGCGCAGGGCCGAGCGGAACAGCGTCCACTGCGCGCCCCAGTCACGCCCTTGGGTGTCTTTGAGGTTGGCGGTGACGTACCACCACTCGATGCGGAAACCATCGTGGGCCGCATGGTCCCGTGGGAATTCCAGGCGATGGCCGCGGGTGACCTGGCTGAACCCGCCTGCCGGCTGGCCGAGGCCGGCATAGCTTTGCGGTGCCGGCTGATCACAGCCGCACAACAGGCTGAAGAGCAACAGCCAGGCTCTACGTTTCATCGGCAAACGGCCTCAACAGTTCGCGCGGCTGACGCCGGGCCAGTTGCCAGAGTGGCCAGGCGCTGGCCAACAGGCTGGTGAGCAGGCCCAGCAGGGCCAGTTGCAGCAACTGGGCGGGAAACACATGCAGCGGCAAACGCCAGCCGAATGCCTGAACATTCACCACCGCGACCAGGCACCAGGCCAGCAACAGGCCCAACGGCAGCGCCAACAGCACGGTGAGGCTGCTGAGCAGCAGTGCCTGGCCAAGGCTTAGCCACACCAGCTGGGTACGCCGTACCCCCAAGGCCCATAGCGGCGCCAGCTGGCGCAGACGGGACTGGCCCAAGGTCAGCAGGTTGATGAACAGCGCCACGCCGGCCACGCCCAGGGTCAGGCTGTTGAGCGCGGCGGTGGCGGCGAAGGTGCGGTTGAATACCTCGGTCGACCACCGCTTCAACTGCACCTGCTGCACGACCCGGCTGTCGTCGAGGTGAAAGCGCTGTTGCAACGCGGCTTTCAAGGCGGTCCCCTGGGGGTCGAGCAGGTCGACGCTCAAGCCTGTCAACGCAGCATCCGGCCAATGCGCGCGCAGCAATTGGGCATTCACCAGCATTTGGCCCTTGGGGTTGCCATAGTCGGCGTACAGGCCAACGACGAGCAGGCGGCGAGACGGGTCCGTGGGCAGTTTCAGGTGGTCCCCCAGGTGCAAACGCAACCGCCGCGCCAGCTGCTCACTGAGCATCACGGCCTGCCCCTCGGCCAATAGCTGCCAGGCCTGCGGCTGCTGTTCCAGCAACGGCCACCGGCTGTGATAAACGGGGTGGTCGACAATGCCCTGCACCTGGACCGGCCAGCCTTGCACCTGCGTTTCGACGCGCCAGCCAGGCAAAACCACCCGCACGGCAGGTTGCTGCCCCAGCCACTGGGCTATCTGCAGGCCTTGCGCGGTATCGCTTGGGCTCACGTACAGGTCGGCGGACAAGCGCTGGTCCAGCCAGCCGACAAAGGTTTTGCGAAAGCCCTCGGTCATGCTGCCCACACCCACGCTGGCAGCCAGCGCCAGCAGCAAGGCCATCAGCGCCAGGCTCAAGGCAGGCAACTGCTGGCGGCTGTCGGCGACGAACCACTGGGCCAACGGCCGCTGACAACGGCGCGCCAACCAGGCCAGCACCCTGTCGAGCCAGGCTGGCAACGCCAATGCCGCCCCCAGCAGCAGCGCCGCCAGCATACCGAAGGCGCTGGGCAGGCTGTCACCGAACACCCCACAAGCTGACGCCAGCACCAGCAACAGGCCCGCTACCCAAGCCTGACGCCTCAGCCACGGCCCCTGTGCCAGGCGCCATGCTTGCGGCTGCGCCAACGCCAGCAAGGGCAAGCGCGCGGCGCGCAGGATGCTGCCCAGCCCGGCCAGCAGTGCACCGAGCACGCTCACCAGCACGCCCCATAACCACCACTGCGCAGGCAGGTTCAACGTGCCTGCGACCTGCGCGCCATACAGGCCGCGCAGGCTGGCGGCGACATCGGGCAGCAACCAGGCCGCCACCGCATAGCCACTGGCAACCCCGGCCAGCCCGCCGAGCACTGCGAACAGCCCCAGCTCCAGCCCCAGGGCACACAGCAGGGTAGCCAGGCTGACACCACAGGCGCGCAGGTTGCGAATCAGCCCGCGCCGCTGTTCCAATGCCAGGCCAATCGCGGCATGGGCAATGAACAGGCCGACGACGAAGGCCAACAGGCCTAGCGCAGTGAGGTTGAGGTGGAAGCTGTCGGTCAGGCGCTGCAAACCGCCATCATCCTGCCGGGGTTGCACGACAAGGTCAGCCGCAATCTCGGCAGGCAAAGGCCCCGGGCTTGCCGCTACCAGCAGGCGTGACAACTGCCGCGGTGCCTGCAGCAAGGCCTGCGCGTGGCCGATATCGACCACGATCACCCCGGGGGCCAGCTCGGCTTGCACCAGCAACGGTGGCAGCGGTTGCCCATCGCGGTCGTGGGCCACCTGCCCTGCGGTCATGTTCAACAGGCGCAAGGTGTCTGGCCCGACCCAGGCCTGCCCGGGCACGCCGATGAACGCCTGCAGGTCGAACGCCTGGGGCTGCACCCCGGCAATACTGCTGGCCGCCGGCAGGCTCAATGGCTCGATGCCGATCAGGCGCACACTGCGCCCGGGCTCGCCTGGCAGGCGCAGGCGCCCCTCCAGCACCGGCGACACCGCCCAACCCAGCCTGCGCAGTTGCACGTACAGCGCCTGGTCAAAGCGTTCGCCGTGGCGTGGCAGCAGTTGCGTCTGCAGCGGCCCGGCCAGCACCGCACTGGCCCTGGCGTAGTCGCTGCGTGCCTGGCTGTTCAAGGCCTGCACCCCGGTCCATAACGCCGTGGCCAGCCACAGCCCGGTGAAGATGCTGAAAAACTGCACGCGGTGGCGCCGCCAGTGGCTGAGCAATGCCAACAGGGCCAGCGACAGCAGCCTCATGCGCCCTGCCCGCTGCGCACACGGCCACCCTGCAGGTAGCAACGTTGCTGCAGCCGCGCCGCCAGCCGAGGGCTGTGGGTGACCATCAGCAGGCCACTGCCAGCCTCGCTGACCAGTTGCAGCAACAGGCTCAGCACTTCGTCGCTGGTGGCTTCGTCAAGGCTGCCGGTGGGTTCGTCAGCCAATAACCAGGCCGGGCGCCCAGCCAATGCGCGGCCGATGGCCACGCGTTGCTGCTGGCCGCCCGACAGTTGTTCAGGGTAACGCCCGAGCAGGTCAGCCAGGCCCAGGCGTTGAGCCAGGTGGGCGCCCCATTCGGGATCGTGCCGGTTGGCCAGCCGGGCCTGGAATGCCAGGTTGCTGCCCACGTCCAGGCTGCTGATCAGGTTGTACTGCTGGAACACCAGGCCAATCCCCTGTCGCCGCCACAGTGCCAGGGACGCCTCCGAGCGGCTGTCCAGGGCACTGCCGTCAATCAGGATGCGCCCGCTGTCGGCACGGTCCAGGCCGGCCACCAGGTGCAGCAAGGTGCTCTTGCCACTGCCAGACTCGCCCATCAAGGCCAGGCTGCTGGCGCGCGGCAGGCACAGGTCGACACCCTGCAACACCGGCAACGGCCCTTGGGGGGTGGCAAATGATTTGTGCAGGTTTTCGATGGCCAGCATCGGGGGGGCCTTGGGGTATCGGGTGACTATCCAGTAATAGCAGGTCACGGACACATAGGAGAGACGCGCCCATCAATGGATCCACAGGCGATTCGATAATCGCACAAATAGCACTACTCATTACCTAAAGTCAGATTGACCACGGACGGGCATATGGCTCTAATGGATCCATTACAAAAAAACAAAACCTGGAGAGCCTTCATGTACCCGAAAAACACCTGGTACGTTGCCTGCACCCCTGACGAAATTGCCGACAAGCCCCTGGGCCGACAGATCTGCGGCGAAAAAATCGTGTTTTACCGTGGCCAGCAGAACCGCGTAGCCGCTGTCGAGGATTTCTGCCCGCACCGAGGGGCGCCGTTATCCCTCGGCTACGTGGAGGACGGCAACCTGGTCTGCGGCTATCACGGCCTGGTCATGGGCTGCGACGGCAAGACGGTGTCGATGCCTGGCCAGCGGGTTCGCGGCTTTCCGTGCAACAAGGCGTTTGCCGTTGTGGAGCGCCATGGCTTCATCTGGGTCTGGCCTGGCGACCAGGCGCAAGCCGACCCAGCGCTTATCCCGCACCTGGAATGGGCAGACAATGAAGAGTGGGCCTACGGCGGAGGGCTGTTCCACATTGGCTGCGACTATCGCCTGATGATCGACAACCTTATGGACCTGACCCACGAAACCTACGTGCATGCCTCCAGCATCGGCCAGAAGGAAATCGACGAAGCGCCGCCCGTCACCACCGTCACCGGCGACGAGGTGGTCACCGCCCGGCACATGGAAAACATCATGGCCCCGCCCTTCTGGCGCATGGCCCTGCGCGGCAACGGCCTGGCCGACGATGTGCCGGTGGACCGCTGGCAGATCTGCCGCTTCACCCCACCCAGCCACGTCCTGATCGAAGTGGGTGTGGCACATGCCGGCAAGGGTGGCTACCACGCTGCAGCGCAGCACAAGGCCGCGAGCATCGTGGTCGACTTCATCACCCCGGAAAGCGACACCTCGATCTGGTACTTCTGGGGCATGGCGCGCAATTTTGCCGCGCACGACCAGAACCTGACCGCCGACATCCGCGAGGGCCAGGGCAAGATTTTCAGCGAGGACCTGGAAATGCTCGAGCGCCAGCAACAAAACCTGCTGGCCAACCCTGGGCGCAACCTGCTGAAGCTGAACATCGATGCCGGTGGCGTGCAATCGCGCAAGGTGCTGGAGCGGGTCATCGCCAAAGAGCGTGCAGCACAGCCGCAACTGATCGCCACCAGCGCCACCCCTGCCTGAGGAGCCACCGACATGATCGATGCCATCGTGGTATCCCGTAACGATGAAGCGCAGGGTATCTGCAGTTTCGAGCTGGCCTCGGCAGATGGCAGCCTGCTGCCGGCATTCAGCGCCGGGGCCCACATTGACGTGCACCTGCCCGATGGCCTGGTGCGCCAGTATTCGCTGTGCAACCACCCGCAAGAGCGCCACCGCTACCTGATCGGCGTACTCCATGACCCGGCTTCGCGGGGCGGCTCACGCAGCCTGCACGAGCAGGTGCAGGTCGGCGCGCGGCTGCAGATCAGTGCACCGCGCAACCTGTTCCCGCTGGCCGATGGGGCGCGGCGCAGCCTGCTGTTTGCCGGCGGCATCGGCATTACCCCGATCCTGTGCATGGCCGAGCAGTTGGCCCACAGTGGCCACGATTTCGAGCTGCACTACTGCGCCCGCTCCAGTGAGCGTGCCGCATTCGTCGGGCGTATCCGCAACGCGCCCTTTGCCGACCGCTTGTTCGTGCATTTTGACCAGCAGCCGGAAACGGCGCTGGACGCTCGCCAGGTGCTGGGCAACCCGCAAGCTGACGTGCACCTGTATGTGTGCGGGCCGGGCGGGTTCATGCAGCATGTGCTGGGCAGCGCCAGGGAGCTGGGCTGGCAGGAGGCCAACCTGCACCGCGAGTATTTCGCAGCCGCACCCGTGGACGCCAGCAACGACGGCAGCTTCTCGGTACAGGTCAACAGCACCGGCCAAGTGTTCGAGGTGCCAGCCGACCAGACCGTGGTACAGGTACTGGAGCAAAACGGCATCGAGATCGCCATGTCGTGCGAGCAAGGTATTTGCGGCACGTGCCTGACCCGCGTACTGCAGGGCACGCCAGACCACCGCGACCTGTTCCTGACCGAAGAGGAACAAGCCCTCAACGATCAGTTCACGCCTTGCTGCTCGCGCGCGAAAACACCGTTACTGGTGCTGGATATCTGAAGCGGCCAGCGCACTGGGAAGGATCACCTGCATGCCGGTGCCCGAGGCGTTTGCGCCGAAGGTTTCGGCATAGCGCAAGGTTGCATTGGCATGCTCGCGCATGATCGCTTCGGCGCGGGCACCCTGGCGGTTGACCAGGGCATCGAACACGGCATGGTGCTGCATGTGGGCGAAGTTGAAGCGCCGGTATTCACGGGCCAGGTCGTGGCGGTCTACCGCCAGCGCCGTGACCGAGGCGAATGGCAGGTGGTCGTTGCGCGCCAGCGCCACGGTAATGGCCGGGTTGTGGCTGGCTTCGATGATCACCTGATGAAAGCGCATGTTCAGATCGTGGTAGGCCTGCAGGTCTTCTTCGGTTACGAAGCCCTTGTCGAACAGCTGGTCGCCCTCTATCAGGCACTGCTGCAGTGCCGCACGGGCCGGCGCGGCCAAGCCGCGCTCGGCAGCCTGGCGGGCGGCCAGGCCTTCGAGCACACCGCGCACCTCGACTGCACCGGCAATGTCATCGGCGCTCACCGAACGCACTTGAAAGCCCCGGCCGCCGAAGCGGACCAGCAGGCCTTCCTGTTCGAGCGTGCGAAAGGCCATGCGCACCGGCATGCGTGAAACGCCGAACAGTTCGGCAGTGGGAACTTCCATCAGGCGCTCGCCGGCCGCCAGCTCGCCTGAGGCGATCATCTTGCGCAACGCGACCAGCACCATTTGACCGGGCTTGCTCATCCAGGCAACTTCCAGGGAAACTAGCCGGCATCTTAGCGCAAGCCGGGCTCGAGTAGTCAGTGGCTCAGCGCATCGCTGACCGCCACTGGGGCCGGCCTGGGTGCGCGCAGCAGTAGCAGGCACCCCGCCGCCAGCACGAACACACTGGCAAACACCCCATACAAGTGCAGCGGCTGCCAGCCGCCATCGAGCAGCACACCCGCGACGGTGGGCGACACAATGGCGCCCATACGCCCGATGCCGATGCCCCACCCCACGCCGGTGGCGCGCACCGATGCGTCGTAGACCACCGGCGACAAGGCATACAAGCCGGCCACGCAGCCGTTGGCGAACAGCCCGATCAACAGGCCCAGGGCCAATGCCGCGCTAGCCGAGGCGCCGTTGGCCACGAACAGCACCAGCAGCGCCGCAGTGGTCAGCATGAACAGCGCCAGCACGCGGGTAAGCGGCCAGCGCGAGGCCAGCCCGCCGATCAGCGCCGCGCCGAGGATGCCGCCCACGCTCAACAGAACACCGCCCGTAATGCCTTGCTGCGCGGACAGCCCGGCAGCCACCAGCAGCTTCGGGGTCCAGCTCATGACGAAGTAGAAACCGAACATGACCAGGAAGAACAGCAGCCAGATCACCAGCGTGGTCCGGCGCATGGCCGGCGCCAACAGTTGCCGGAAACCGCTGGCACTGCCCGGCACCCTGGCCGCAAGCGCTGGCAGCTGCGCCAGTGCCGGGTGGCCTAGCCTTGCCGCCAAGCGATTGACCCGCACCAGGGCGTTGGCGGGCCGGCGTGCCAGCAGAAAGTCCAGCGACTCCGGCAACCACAACCACACCAGCGGTAACACGCAGACGGTGACGATACCGCCGAACAGAAACACCGACCGCCAACCCCACTGCCCCAGCAGCCACACCGCCAGCAAACCGCCCAGGGTTGCCCCCAGGGCATAGCCGGTGGACTGCAGGCTGACCGCCAGGCCGCGCCAGCGTTTGCTGGCATATTCGCTGGCAATGACGAATCCAGGGGCTAACGCAAGCACGGCTCAGGCCGGTGATGACATTCTGATCAGCCCAAAAACCAAAAATTTAAATCTTAATTATCAGTACTTTACATATTCATGATTACCGTCAATTCGCGTTCGTTTATCGAACAGATTCAGTACATGGATCCATATCGATCACGGCATTACCGCATAGGCCTGTCATCGCACCCGGCGCCATGAACAAATCTTCATATAGCGCCCCAGCGCCCTGACCATGCGGCGCACAGCGCAAGCCAGGCTACCGCCAGCCACCACCCGGCTTGAGGCTGCCGGGTGGGTTGCGTAGCATCCCCCGCCCGTTCGCGCGCCTGCACATCGACGCGTAACCCGCACAAAAGAGCCCCGAATGCCGCAACCTATCCCCCTCAAGGACCACGAAAAGGAAAAGCACCTGGTCAACCGCCGGCTTCTGGCCTGCGCCGCCCTGGTCTTCAGCCTGTGTGCCGTGCTGGTGGGTCGGCTCTATGTGCTGCAGGTGCTGCAGCACGACCAGCAGAGTGCCGTGTCGGAAAACAACCGCGTGCATGTGCTGCCCATCGCCCCTGAGCGCGGGCTTATCTACGACCGCAACGGCGTGGTGCTGGCCGACAACAAGCCCAGCTTCGACCTGACCATCACCCGCGAGCGGACCGGCGGCAATTCGGCCAAGGTGCTCGACACCCTGACCCAGGTGCTGGGGCTGAACGAGGACGACCGCAAGCAGTTCGACAAGGACCTGCGCCGGGGCCGCAAGCCGTTCGAGCCGGTCACCCTGATAGTGGGGCTGAGCGAAGAGCAGATCGCCCTGGTGGCGGTCAACCAGTTCCGCCTGCCGGGCCTGGAGGTCGAACCACAGTTCATCCGCGAGTACCCGCTGGGCGCGCATTTCGCCCATTCGGTTGGCTACGTGGGCCGTATCAACGAGAAGGAGGCCAAGGTAGTCGACAGCACCGAATACCGGGGCACCCAGTCGATTGGCAAGACCGGCATCGAGCGCTTCTACGAAAGCCAGCTGCATGGCCATGTGGGCTATGAGGAAGTCGAGACCAACGCCCAGGGCCGGGTGATGCGCGTGCTCAACCACAAGGCCCCGACACCCGGGCAGGACATCGTGCTGACGCTGGACGCCCGCCTGCAAGTCGCTGCAGAAAAGGCCCTGGGCGACCGCCGTGGCTCGGTCGTGGTGCTGGACCCGGCCAATGGTGACGTGCTGGCCATGGTCAGCAACCCCAGCTTCGACCCCAACCTGTTCGTCAAGGGCATCAGCTTCAAGCAGTACGCACAATTGCGCGATTCGATCGACCGCCCACTGTTCAACCGCGTGCTGCGCGGCCTGTACGCGCCCGGCTCGACGGTGAAGCCGGAAGTGGCCATCGCCGGCCTCGACAGCGGCGTGATCACCCCCGGCAGCCGGGTGTTCGACCCGGGCTACTACGAGCTGCCCAACTACGCCCACAAGTACCGCAACTGGAACCGCAGCGGTGACGGCTGGGTAGATATGTACACAGCCATCATGCGCTCCAACGACACCTACTTCTACGACCTGGCGCACAAACTGGGCATCGATCGCCTGCACGACTACATGGCGGAGTTCGGCCTGGGTCAGAAGGTGTCGCTGGACATGTTCGAAGAGGCCGCCGGCCTGATGCCTTCTGCCGAATGGAAACGGGCCACCCGGCGCCAGGCCTGGTTCCCTGGCGAAACACTGATCCTTGGCATCGGCCAGGGCTACATGCAGGTCACCCCGTTGCAGCTGGCCCAGGCCACCAGCCTGCTGGCCAGCAAGGGCGTGTGGCACCGCCCGCACCTGGCCATGACCGTAGGCGGCGATGCACCGGTCGACCCCCACCCGATGCCCGACATCGTGCTGCATGACAAGCACGCCTGGGACCAGGTCAGCCAGGGCATGCAGATGGTCATGCACGACCCGCGGGGTATCGCCCGTGCGGCCGCTGCCGGCGCGCAGTACCGGATTGCCGGCAAAAGCGGCACCGCACAGGTGGTGGCGATCAAGCAGGGTGAACGCTACAACCGTGACAAGACACTGGAACGGCACCGCGACAATGCCCTGTTCGTCGGCTTTGCCCCGGCTGACCACCCGGCCGTGGTGGTGGCGGTGATGATCGAGAACGGCGAAGCCGGTGGCCGGGTGGCGGGGCCTGTGGTGCGTGAAGTGATGGACGCCTACCTGCTGGATGAACAGGGGCACCTGAAGCCCGAGTATGCGGGTGCCGTGCCACCGCGCACTACGCCGCATACCTGATGCTGCGCGGGCCTGCTGGCTGAGCGGGCCCGCGCTTCAAGCCCAGAGCAGCCCCGTGCCCTCAGTGCTGCTCACCGGTACGAGGCATCAGCTCGTAGGGGTGCTTCCACCCTGGCATGGCTTGGATGCGTGCCTTCCATGCCTCGATGTGGGTGAACTCGGCCAACGCCATACCGGTGTCCTCCGGCATGAACACATACCCCGCCAGCGACAGGTCGGCGATGGTCAACCGCCCGCCCACCATGAACGGGGCCTTCGCCAGATGGGCATCGACAATGCGGTACGCGGCGGTGGCACGCTCGCGCAAGAACTGCGTCACGTCGGTTTCGCCCGTGTTCTTCAGGCAGAACAGGAAACGCAGCGCCGCGTAATAGCTGGTGAACTTATGGTTGTCGAACAGCATCCAGCGCCAGATTTCGCGCTTTTCGTCCGCGTCGCGGGGGCCGAATTGCCCGGTCTGCTGCGCAAGGTACTCCAGAATCAGCGCTGACTGGGTCAAGGACTTGCCAGCGTGCTCCAGCACCGGCACCTCACCCTGTTCATTGACCTCATCGCGCCAGGCTTGCTCGCGGGTCTGGCCGTTGAAGAAATCGACGAACACCGGCTGCCAGTTTTGGCCAGTCAATTGCAGCATCAGCGCGGCCTTGTAGGCGTTGCCGGATTCGGCGAAGCAATGCAGCTTGTAGTCAGGCATGGGCGAACCTTGCGGTGGCTGTGATGAGCGAATGGCAGAGCAGACCACGCGCACCGCGTGGCGGTCAATGCCCGGTACCACCTGCGGGCATGCATTCTGCCAACGAACAACGGAACTACTTTCACACTGATGCTTTCTTAACCTCTGAGTGGTTTATTCCTTGGGCTTCACCCTTCTGGAGAACACGACATGCGCCACCTACTCATCGCACCTGCGCTGCTGCTCCTGCTGCCTGCCGGTGCCGCACTGGCCCGCGTCGATGCGGGCGACGTCGCCACCTCGGCCGGTGTTTCCGCTTCGCTGTATTCCACCTTCAAAGATGACAAACGCATCATTCCAGCCCGCGACGAGCTTTCGGCGTTCGTTGCCAGTGGGGGTGCGATTCGCGGCGCTTATGTCGAAGCCGCACTGGAACAGGCCCGCAAGGACCACCCAGGGCTCCAGGCCGACGACGAAGAGCTGGCCAGGGCCATTCTGTCGCAGGATGACCGCATCGCTGATCGTTGAATCAGACTTGCACCCGCCTCTGCGTGAATCTACCCACGCCGAGGCCGGTGCAGGTTCGGCTTACTCCCAACCATCCATACGCATGGTCGCCCTGACCAGGCGCTGGTCCTCCTGTTCGATCTCCCGCAAACTGTCGCGAATGCCATTGATGTGCTCGCGCGCCGCGCGCTGGGCCTGTTCCGGCAACTGCTCCATCACCGCGTGATACAGGCGTGCATGCTGGCGATCGATCTGGCGTTTCTGCGCCGGCCGGCAGTACAGGTTGTTGACCGACGCAAACACTGTGTTAAGGGTCAGATCGCTCAGCGATTGCAGGGTATGTACCAGCACGGGGTTGTGCGAGGCCTCGCTGATCGCCCGATGGAACGCATGATCGCGGTGGGCGTGCTCACGGGCATCAATGGCCTCGACGGCCTGATGCGCGGCCAGCATCTCCTCATAGCGGCGGCGGATCAGCAAGCGGTCCACGTCGGTGGCGCGCAACGCTGCCAGCCGGGCAGATTCGGCCTCCAGCAAAGCGCGCACTTCCAGCAAGTCGAACAATGTGCGCGGCTGTGAGCTGAACAGATGCATCAACGGCGTGTGGCCCGCCTGCCCGGTGAGGTCGGCAACAAAGGAGCCGCGCCCGTGCTCGGTGTCGATGATGCCCCGCCCGCGCAGCACCCGCAGCCCCTCACGCAGTGCAGAGCGCGAGCACCCCAGCTTCTCGACAAGCCGCCGCTCCGAAGGCAATGCCTGGCCCACCTTGAGCACGCCGTCGACAATCAGCCGCTCGACCCGCTCGGCCACCTGGTCGGCCACCTTCGCCCTGCCCTCGTTCGCCATTGCGCACCCTCCTGCTGGTAGGACCACTTGCACACCCGCCTGCAATCTAGCCAAGCCAGGCCACCAACGGCCAGTACCCAGCGGAAAAACTGGTAGGACCAGTGGCGAGCCCACTCGACCCAGACTAGCACCGCGCGCAGGCTGCAAGCGTGACCGCTTTGCCAACAACAATAAAAACCGTTGCCGAGTGAGCTAATGACCATTCTCTACGACGAACGCGTCGATGGTGCGCTGCCCAGCAGTGACCGCGAGGGGCTGTTGCAGGCATTGCAGGCTGCCCTGCCCGACCTGCACGTTTTGCACCGTGAGGAAGACCTCAAGCCCTACGAGTGCGACGGCCTGTCGGCCTACCGCACCGTACCGTTGCTGGTCGTGCTGCCCGAACGCCTGGAACAGGTGCAGGCGCTGCTCAAGCTGTGCCATCAACGCGGCGTACCGGTAGTGGCGCGCGGCGCCGGTACCGGCCTGTCCGGTGGCGCCCTGCCGTTGGCCAAGGGCATTCTGCTGGTCATGGCGCGCTTCAACCGCATCCTGGAGGTCAACCCGCAGGGTCGCTTCGCCCGGGTGCAGCCCGGGGTACGCAACCTGGCCATTTCCCAGGCTGCAGCCCCCCATGGCCTGTACTACGCACCTGACCCCTCTTCGCAAATAGCCTGCTCCATCGGCGGCAATGTGGCTGAAAACGCCGGCGGCGTGCACTGTTTGAAGTACGGCCTGACCGTGCACAACCTGCTCAAGGTCGAAATACTCACCGTCGAGGGTGAACGCCTGACCCTTGGCAGCGATGCCCTCGACTGCCCTGGCTTCGACCTGCTGGCGTTGTTCACCGGCTCCGAAGGCATGCTCGGCATCGTCACCGAAGTGACCGTCAAGCTGCTGCCCAAGCCGCAAGTCGCACGGGTGTTGCTGGCCAGCTTCGACAGTGTCGAGGACGCCGGCCGCGCCGTGGCCCAGATCATTGCTGCCGGGATCATTCCCGGCGGCCTGGAGATGATGGACAACCTGGCAATCCGCGCCGCCGAGGACTTCATCCACGCGGGCTACCCGGTGGAGGCGGCAGCCATCCTGCTGTGCGAGCTGGACGGTGTCGAGGCCGATGTGCACGCTGACTGCGAACGGGTCGCGGCCGTGCTGGCGCAAGCCGGCGCCCGCGACGTGCGGCTGGCCTGCGACGAGGCCGAGCGGGTGCGTTTCTGGGCCGGGCGCAAGAACGCCTTCCCGGCCGTGGGGCGCATTTCACCCGACTACTACTGCATGGACGGCACCATCCCACGCCGCGAGCTGCCGCGCGTGCTGAAAGGCATCAGCGACTTGTCCAGCGAATACGGCCTGCGCGTGGCCAATGTGTTCCATGCCGGCGACGGCAACATGCACCCGCTGATCCTGTTCGATGCCAACCTGCCGGGTGAACTGGAGCGCGCCGAGGCTATCGGCGGCAAGATTCTCGAACTGTGCGTGGCCGTGGGCGGCAGCATCACGGGTGAACACGGGGTCGGCCGGGAAAAGATCAACCAGATGTGCGCACAGTTCAACAGCGACGAAATCACCTTGTTCCATGCGGTCAAGGCTGCGTTCGACCCACAAGGCCTGCTCAACCCCGGCAAGAACATCCCCACCTTGCACCGCTGCGCCGAATTCGGCGCGTTGCACGTGCACCACGGGCAACTGCCTTTTCCCGAGCTGGAGCGTTTCTGATGAGCATGGACCACGACGACAGCCAGGCCCTGCTCGAACAGGTGAACCAGGCGCTGAACCAAGGGACGGCACTGCGCATTCAGGGTAGCGGCAGCAAGGCCATGCTCGGCAACCCGGTGGTGGCTGAGGTGCTGGACACCCGCCGCCACCGGGGCATCGTCAGCTACGACCCGACCGAACTGGTGCTGACCGCCCGCGCTGGCACGCCGCTGCGCGAAATCGAGGCAGCGCTGCACCAGGCTGGCCAGATGCTGCCGTGCGAACCGCCCCACCTGGGGCCTGATGCGACGTTGGGTGGCATGGTCGCGGCCGGGTTGTCCGGCCCCAGGCGGCCCTGGGCGGGGTCGGTGCGCGATTACGTACTGGGTACACGCGTGGTTACCGGCCACGGCAAGCTGCTGCGCTTTGGCGGCGAGGTCATGAAGAATGTCGCTGGCTACGATGTGTCGCGCCTGATGGCGGGCAGCTTCGGTTGCCTGGGCTTGTTGACCGAGGTGTCGCTGAAGGTGCTGCCACGCCCGCGCCAGTGCCTGAGCCTGCGGCTGCCGATGGGCCGCCACGAGGCGTTGGCCGAACTGGCCGAATGGGGCCAGCAGCCGCTGCCGATCAGCGCCGCCTGCCACCACGGCGATGCCCTGTACCTGCGCCTGGAAGGCGGCGAGGGTTCGGTGCAATCGGCGCGCCTGCGGCTGGGCGGTGAGGCGCTGGACAGCCGGTTCTGGAACGACCTGCGCGAACAGCGCATGGCCTTTTTCAACGGCCCCGCCCCGCTGTGGCGGTTATCCGTACCCATTGCCTGCGGCGAGCTGGCATTGCCCGGCGAGCAATTGATCGACTGGGGCGGGGCCCAGCGCTGGCTCAAGTCTGACGCAGAGGCGCACAGCATTCGCGAGGCGGTTGCCAGGGTGGGCGGCCACGCGACCGCCTACACCCCCGGTGCGGCCAGCAGCCCGCCACTGCCCGCTGCGCTGATGCGCTACCACCAGGCGCTCAAGCAACAGCTCGACCCCCAGGGGGTATTCAACCCCGGCCGCCTGTACCCGGACCTGTGAGGCCAGACCATGCAAACCAACCTCAGCGAAAGCGCCCGCCGCCTGCCCCGTGCCGACGAAGCCGAAAGCATCCTGCGCGCCTGTGTGCACTGTGGTTTCTGCACCGCCACCTGCCCCACCTACCAGTTGCTGGGTGACGAACTGGATGGCCCGCGCGGCCGCATTTACCTCATCAAGCAGATGCTCGAAGGCGAGCCGGTCAGCGCCAGCACCCAACTGCACCTGGACCGTTGCCTGAGCTGCCGTAACTGCGAGTCCACCTGCCCGTCCGGGGTGCGCTACCACGACCTGCTGGACATTGGCCGCGCCGTGGCCGAGCAGCAGGTGCCGCGACCACTCGGCCAGCGCCTGCTGCGCCAGGGCCTGCGCGCAGTGGTACCACGCCCGGCACTGTTCAAGGCGCTGACCCGCAGCGGCCAGGCCCTGCGAGCGCTGCTACCGGCCACGCTCAAGGGCAAGCTGCCGGCATCGGTGACACCGCCCGGCGAGCGCCCGGCGCCGCGCCATGCCCGCCGGTTGCTGATGCTCGAAGGCTGCGTGCAGGCGGCGTTCTCGCCCAATACCAACGCCGCTGCCACGCGCCTGCTCGACCGGCTGGGGATCAGTGTGCAGCCGATCCGCCAGGCAGGCTGCTGTGGCGCCGTGGACTATCACCTCAACGCCCAGGCGCAGGGCCTGCAGCGTGCAAGGCGCAACATAGACGCCTGGTGGCCCGCCATCGAGGCGGGTGCCGAAGCCATCGTGCAAACGGCCAGTGGCTGCGGCGCGTTCGTGCGCGACTACGGCCATCTGCTGGCAAAGGACCGCCAGTACGCAGCCAAGGCGGCGCGCGTCAGCGCGCTGGCCCGCGACCTGGTGGAGGTGCTGGCTGCAGAGCCCGTCGAGCAGTTGGGCCTGTGCGCTGAACAGCGCCTGGCCTTTCACTGCCCATGCACCCTGCAACATGCCCTGAAACTGGGCGGGGCGGTGGAGGCTTTGCTGACCCGCCTGGGCTTCACCCTGACCGCCGTGCCCGATGGCCACCTGTGTTGCGGGTCGGCGGGCACCTATTCGCTGACCCAGCCGGACCTGGCCCTGCAACTGCGCGACAACCGCCTGAACGCGCTGGAAAGCGGCAAGCCGCACATCATCGCTACGGCCAACATCGGCTGCCAGACCCACCTCGCCGGTGCAGGGCGCACCCCCGTCAGGCACTGGGTGGAAATCGTCGAAGCCGCCTTGCGACCGGAGAACGCCCATGCATAGCAAACCCGTGATCGGCCTGGCCGAGGTTACCCGTGTACTTGAGGCTGCGCGCCAGCATGCCTTGGCCGAACAGTGGCCTGTGACCATCGTGGTGGTCGACGACGGCGGGCACCCCCTGGCCCTGCACCGCCTGGATGGCTGTGCGCCAGCCAGTGCCTACATTGCCATGGAAAAGGCCCGCACCTCGGCGCTGGGGCGCAAGGAAACCCGGGACTACGAAGACATGGTCAATCGCGGGCGCACCGCATTCGTCACCGCACCACTGCTGACCTGCCTGGAGGGCGGTGTACCGCTGCAGGTGCAGGGCCAGGTGGTGGGTGCCATTGGCGTGTCGGGGGTCAAGCCCGACCAGGACGCACAAGTGGCCAAGGCGGGCGCAGCAGCGTTGTGAAGGCTGCACAGAGGGTTGCCACTCGGGCAGACTCAGAATTCCCCTACAAAATGTTCGGACGCGTCTTACTTGCCGCCTCAGCGTTGAGAAAACAAGATCGGCGCAGCATGACCAGCCAGGGGAAACGCCGCATGCACCCGTACGCACGCTCCATTGCCGAACTGCGCAGCAGCCTGCGCGAAATGCTCGCCCATGACATCAGCAACCCTGATGACGACCCGCACCTGTCGGGGGTGATGTTCTTCTGCGCTACAGACGAACAGACCCGTTTGCTGATCGAGCGCATCGAGCTGCTGGCCAGCGAGGTGCTTTTCGACCCGAACGGGCGCGCCATTGCCGAGCACATGCGCGCTGCGGCAATCGACGGCGTATGCATCAAACGCAAGCGCAAGGCAGCCACAGACGAAACCCAGATACGCATTGCGCTGGCGGGCAAAGGCTACATCACCATCAGCACCGCCCGGCTCTGACAGCCGTAGCGCAAGGCTCGCGGCCCGGCGCACACGGCGCAGCCAATCCGCTATCCTGTGGGCACCCCCGCTCCGGACCGTTCCATGGAACTGCACATTCGCCTGGATGGCCGCAAAGGCCTCACCGACCAGCTTTACCAGCAATTGCGCGCTGGCATCGACAGTGGCCACCTGGCAGCTGGCACCCAGCTGCCACCCACCCGTCTGTTGGCCGAACAACTGGGTGTGTCGCGCAAGACGGTAGCCGAAGCCTACTCACGCCTGACCTATGACAACCTGCTCAGCGGTGTGGTGGGCCGTGGCACATTCGTCACGCCGCGCCAGCCGCTGCGCAGCAGCGAACCTGCCGCCATCACCCTGGCCGCCAGTGCATCGCTCGAGCGCTGGCAAGCGCGCGCCACGGTGCTCAGCCAACGCCAGGCGCAGGCCCAGTCACGCTACGATTTCATCGGCGGCGTATCGAGCAAGGCCCAATTCCCCTTCGACCAGTGGCGCAGTTGCCTGAACTACGCCCTGCGGCGCAGCCAGCGCCACCCCGAACGGCATTTTACGGCCCAGGGTTTGCCTGAACTACGCCAGGCCATCGCCCACCACATCGCCTACACCCGTGGCGTGCACTGCAGCGCAGCCGACCTGCTCGTGTGCAACGGCGCCCAGCAGGCCCTGGACCTGATCGCCCGCGTGCTGGTCGAGCCAGGTTGCCAGGTGGCCATGGAAGACCCCGGTTACCCACCGGCACGGCAGCTGTTCCTGGCCCTGGGCGCGCAGCTGCAGTCGGTACCGGTCGACGACCAAGGCCTGTGCGTCGAGCACATCGCCGACGGCACCCGGCTGATCTACGTCACGCCGTCTCACCAGTTCCCGCTGGGCATGCCGATGAGCGAGGCGCGTCGGCACGCGCTGCTGGCGCGGGCTGCACAGCTGGGGGCGCTGATCATCGAAGACGACTACGACTGTGAATTTCGCTATCAGGGCCCCGCTGCGGATGCCTTGCAGCGCCTGGACCGACAGGGGCTGGTGGCCTACGTGGGCACGTTTTCCAAGACCCTTTTGCCTGAGCTGCGCCTGGGCTACGCTGTGCTGCCGCCTGCCGTACTGCAGGCTGCCTGCGTGGCCAAGCACCTCAGTGACTGGCACAGCCCGAGCTTGCTGCAGTGGGCCTTGGCGCGCTTTCTTGCCGAGGGCCACCTGCACAAGCACATCCGCCGTTGCCATGAGGTCTACAGCGCGCGCCGCGAACGCATTCTGGCGCGCCTGCAGGGCGACCTGGCCCCTTGGTTCAGCGCGGTTCCGGCCAGCGCCGGCTTTCATCTGAGCGCGTTGGCCAGACCAGGGGTCGACGTGGAATTGCTGGCCAACCTGGCGCGCAAGGTCGAGGTCGGGCTGTACCCACTGGCGCCGTTCTTCAGCGAAGCGCCTGCGCGGCAGGGCTTGCTGATGGGTTTCGGTGCCATTGAACTGCTGGATATCGACCCCGCACTGGATCGCGTGCGCGACACCCTGCAGCACCTCAACTGACCGCTGCCGCCTTGCCGGTTGCCGGGCGGGCGATGGCGGCCGAGTAACCGCGCGGGTTGAAAAACGCGGTGACCCACAGCATGGCCAGCACGGTGACCGTCAACAGCGTCCACGACGCCTGGAAGTCACCACTGACATCCCGCAGCCAACCGGTGATGTAGGGCACGATCCCGGTAATGATGAAGCCGATGCCCTGCACAAATGCCGCCAGGCTGCCCGCCTCGGCTGGCGTTTGCAAATGCTCCAGGGTCAGCGTAAGGCACTGGCTGAAGCAAGCGCCCAGGCCGAAACCGATCAGCGCCACCCACAGCCCCGGGGCCACGGTGGGGGCCAGTAACAGGCCGAGAAAGCCGACCAGCTGGATTGCCAGCGCCAGCCACAAACCGGGGCGCCGGTCAGCATAGCGCCGCAGCAACAGCGGCAAGCCGAGCGCGCCGGCCACCTGGAAAATGGTCATCAGGCCCACCAGGTCGGCGCCACCCTGGGCGCTGCCGCCGTGCTCGGTGTGGTAGGCCGGCAACCACGCCACCATGCTGGTGTAACCGCCATTGATCAAGCCGAAGTACAGGGCCAGCAACCAGGCCCGGCGCGTGCCGAACCAGTGCCCACCGGATGCCCCTGCCAGCTTCGCTGTGCCATGGCGTGGCCGCAGCACGGCCCAGGCCAGCAACGCCAGCACGGCCGGCACCGCCCACAGGCCCAGGCCTGCCTGCCATTGGCCGAAGTGCGCACTGATGTGCGGGCCCAGCACTGCCGCCAGGCCACCGCCACTCATCAGCGCCGCCGAATACAGGCCCATGGCCGCCGCCAGGCGGCGGGGGAACCAGCGGTTCACCAGCCCCGGCATCATGCCCTGTACCACCGCTACGCCCAGGCCAGCGACCACCGCACTGGCGATCAGTGCCCAGGCACTGTCCAGTTGCAGGCGCCACAGGCAAGCCATGGCAATCGCCGCCAGGCCGCCCAGCATACCGCCGTGCTCGCTGAGCCAGCGCCGCAGCCACGGCTGCAGCAACGGCACCAGGCCCATGCAAAGCACCGGCAAAGCGGTCAGCAGGGCGGCCTGCTGGTAGCCCAGCCCGGTAGTGGCGCGCATGGGCTCGAGCAAGGGGCCGATACTGGTCAGGATAGGCCGCAGGTTCAGGGCCAACAAAATCACCAGCAACAGGTTCAGCGCAGGTCTCATGGTCATTCGTTTCTCTTCGTGCAAGATCGACCATTATCCCGGCTTGGCTGGCTGCGCAGAAATGAAGAGATTGGATGCCTGTCAGTGGCCAGCTGAATGGACATTGGCCTCCTGCGCAAGCGTGCAATTGGCTATCGGGGTGGCCAATCAACGGCGCTACAGTAGCGCCATCACCCCCCACATCCGCATTGGAGACAGCCATGCACAACCGTATCGAATGGGCCAAGCACGCGCCCGAAGCCTACAAAGCCATGGTCGGCCTGGAACAGGCGCTGGCCAGGTGCGGCCTGGAAAACTCGCTGCTGGAACTGGTGCGCCTGCGCGCCTCGCAGATCAACGGCTGCGCCTATTGCGTCAACCTGCATGCCAACGATGCGCGCAAGGCCGGTGAGACCGAGGCACGCCTGCAAACACTGTGCGTGTGGCAGGAAACCGCGTACTTCACCCCGCGTGAACGGGCAGCACTGGCCTGGCTCGAGAGCCTTACCCGCCTGCCTGAACGGGGTGCGCCGCAGGGCGAATACGAAGCCCTGCTGCAGCACTTCGAGCCGGCCGAAGTGGTCAACCTGACCTTGGCCATCGCCACCATCAATGCCTGGAACCGCTTCGGGGTGGGCTTCGCCATGGTGCCGGCGGGCTGAGTGTTGGCGCGGTGGCACCCGCGCAAGGGTCGGCACTGGCCAAGATCAGCGCCCGGCCAACCGCGCGCGGTAGCTACCGGGGCTCTGCCCGGTCCATTTCTTGAACGCCCGGTGGAACGCGCTGGGCTCCTGAAAGCCGGCCTGCTCGGCGATCTCGGCAATGCTCAGCACGCCTTCGCGCAAGCGCTCGAAAGCCATCGCCCGGCGTACCTCGTCCTTGATCTGCTGGTAGGAGCGCCCCTCGCGCTCCAACTGCCGGCGGAAGGTGCTGGCACTGATACCCTGCTGCTGTGCCAGCGACGCCAACGTGGGCCACTGCCCATAGCCACGCGCCCGTAAATGCCGGTACACCTCGGCCACCAGGCCGTTCTGGTTGCGAAAGCGAATGACCAGCCCCTGCGGCGCGCTGCGCAGGAAGGTTTTCAGCGCCGCCACGTCCTGGACCACCGGCTGGCGCAGGCAGGCACTGTCGAACTCCACCTCGGTACGCCCGCTGCCCAGGCGCAGGTCCGGCCCCCACAACAGCAGGTCATCCTCCTGGGCTGGGCGGGCCACTGCCAGTTCGGTCCGGTCAATCGCCACCCTGCGCCCGCCCAGCCAGCACAGCAGGCCGACCATCAGCACCAGGTAGGTTTCCTCGGCGTATACCCGGGTCAACGGGTCGGCGATGCTCGACTGCACGCTGATCAGCGCCCGGCTACCGCGCACGGTCAGGCTGCCGCGCAGATCGTGCAGGAACAGGCCAAAGCCTGCCAGGCACTGGCGTAGAGCCTTTTCCAGGTTGGGTTCCAGGATCAGGCCCCGACAGATCAGGGCAAAACTGCCCAACGGCATGCCATGGCTGTCGAGGCGGAAGAACTCATCGTCCAGGCGCCGGATCATTGCCAGCCACAGCTCGGCGAAGGCCCGGGCCGGCACCCGCGCCTGCGGCTGGTCGAGCAGGTGCGGGTCGATGCCCACCGCACGCAAATGCGCGTCACGCTCGGCGGGGCAATCGCGCAGGGCATGCAGCATGGCGTTGAGGAAGTACACGGCGACCGAATCGCTATCGCGCATGGCGGTGTTCGCTGTCTATGCTGAGTGGCAAAAAGTGCCAGGTTGTTTGAACAGTTCCGGCATAGGCTGCGACAGAGCCTTTGCCTAGACTCGGACCCACTTCGGGACCTCGCCGGCCATTCTCGCAGAGCCTGGCCCAGTCCCGCCATGCCTATGCAATCGGAGCCTCTATGAGCAGCGCAGAAATCTACGTCGTCAGTGCCGTCCGTTCAGCCATCGGTGGCTTTGGCGGCTCCCTCAAGGACCTGCCGCTGGCTGACCTGGCCAGCGCCATCACCCGCGCCGCCATCGAGCGCTCGGGGCTGGCCGCCGAACAGATCGGCCATGTGGTAATGGGCACGGTGATCCCTACCGAACCTCGTGATGCCTACCTGGCGCGGGTTGCGGCCATGAACGCCGGCATCCCCAAGGAAACGCCGGCGTTCAATGTCAACCGCCTGTGTGGCTCGGGCCTGCAGGCCATTGTTTCGGCGGCCCAAGGGCTGCTGCTGGGCGACACCGACGTGGCCATTGCCGCTGGCGCCGAGTCCATGAGCCGCGGCCCTTACCTGCTGCCACAGGCACGCTGGGGCGCGCGCATGGGTGACCTGCAAGGCATCGACTACACCGTCGGGGTACTGCACGACCCCTTCCAGCACTTCCACATGGGCATCACCGCCGAGAACGTCTCGGCCAGCCAGGGCATTACCCGCGAAATGCAGGACGAACTGGCCCTGACCAGCCAGCGCCGGGCCGCTCGCGCCATTGCCGAGGGCCGCTTCACCAGCCAGATCGTGCCGTTGGAACTCAAAACCCGCAAAGGCAGCGTGCAGTTCAGTGTCGATGAACATGTGCGCGGTGAGGTCACCGCCGAGCAACTGGCCGGCATGAAGCCGGTGTTCAAGAAAGACGGCACCGTGACTGCCGGTAACGCCAGTGGCATCAACGACGGCGCCGCTGGCCTGGTGCTGGCCAGCGGTGACGCGGTGCGGCGCCTGGGCCTCAAGCCACTGGCCCGGCTGGTGGGCTACGCACATGCCGGGGTGGAACCCGAGTTGATGGGCCTGGGGCCGATCCCCGCCACCCGCAAGGTGCTGGAGAAGACCGGCCTGAAGGTGCAGGACCTGGATGTGATCGAGTCCAACGAAGCCTTCGCCGCCCAGGCTTGCGCGGTGGCCCGCGAACTGGGCTTCGACCCGGAAAAGGTCAACCCCAACGGTTCGGGCATTTCCCTGGGCCACCCGGTGGGTGCCACCGGCGCGATCATCGCCACCAAGGCCATCCACGAATTGCAGCGCATTCAGGGGCGCTACGCCCTGGCCACCATGTGCATCGGTGGCGGTCAAGGCATTGCCGTGGTCTTCGAGCGGGTTTGAGGAAACTGGAAGATGAACATTGAACAGATCGCCGTGATCGGCGCCGGCACCATGGGCAACGGCATCGCCCAAGTGTGCGCGGTGGCAGGCTACCAGGTGCTGCTGGTGGACGTGGCCGACGCTGCCCTGGAGCGCGGGGTGGCAACGCTGGGCAAGAACCTCGAACGCCAGGTCAGCAAAGGGACCCTCGCCGCCGAGCAGGCAGCGGCAGCCAAAACCCGGATCCGCACCAGCACCGACTACGGCCAGCTGGCCACGATGCAGATGGTGATCGAAGCGGCCACCGAGAACCTGCAGCTCAAGCAACGCATCCTGCAGCAGGTGGCAAGCAACGTCGCCGCCGATTGCCTGATCGCGACCAATACCTCGTCGCTGTCGGTGACCCAGTTGGCCGCCAGCATCGAGCACCCCGAGCGCTTCATTGGCGTGCACTTCTTCAACCCGGTGCCGATGATGGCGCTGGTCGAGATCATTCGTGGCCTGCAGACCAGCGACAGTACCTACGCCCAGGCACTGCTGGTGACAGAGAAGCTGGGCAAGACCCCGATCACTGCTGGCAACCGGCCAGGCTTCGTGGTCAATCGCATCCTGGTGCCGATGATCAACGAAGCGATATTCGTACGCCAGGAAGGCCTGGCCAGCGCCGAGGACATCGACACCGGCATGCGCCTTGGTTGCAACCAGCCGATCGGCCCACTGGCGCTGGCCGACCTGATCGGCCTGGACACCTTGCTGGCGATCATGGAGGCCTTCCATGAGGGCTTCAACGACAGCAAGTACCGCCCTGCCCCGCTGCTCAAGGAGATGGTGGCGGCCGGCTGGCTGGGGCGCAAGAGCGGCCGCGGCTTCTTCACCTACTGAGGCCCAGGCGCCATGCCCCCGATCAATGCCGCGATGCGTTGTGCCAATTTCGAAGAGCGACGTGAACAGGCCATGGCGCTGTTTGCCGAGAAAGGCTTTGGCCAGGTCAGCATGCGCGAATTGGCCGCGCATGTCGGGCTGACGGCCGGCTCGCTGTACCACCACTTCCCCAGCAAGCAGGACCTGCTGTTCGACTTGATCGAGGAACTGTACGAGGAGTTGCAGGCCCTGCTGGACCAGGGGCGGCGGGCCATGGCGCGCGGCGCTTCAGCCTTGAATTGCCTGATCGCGGCGCATTGGCAGTTGCATGCCGAACGGCCGCTGCAGTTTCGTTTGGCTGAGCGTGATTTCTGTTGCCTGAGCGAAGCCCAGCAGGCACGCCTGACGCAGTTGCGCGGGCGTTATGAGGCCGGGCTGTTGCGGCTGATCGCGCCGCAGGCGAAGCTGCAGGGGCCAGCCTTGGTGGCCACCGCCCAGGTGATTGCAACGCTGCTGAACCAGTTGCCCGGCGCGCTGCAGGCATTGCCTGAAGCGCAAGCGCTGGTGTTGATGGAGAGCATGTTGCTGGGTGGGCTGGAACGGACCTTGCGTTGATCAGCACCGGCCCGTCAGCGCGCGCTGGTGACAGGGCCTTGACGGGTATCAGCGCAGCAGAGCCTGAATCTGCTCGTGCAAGGTGTCCAGGTCGAACGGCTTGGCCAGGATCGGTGCCTTGCGGGTGATCGGGCTTCCGGACTCGAGGATCTCGGCGGGGTAGCCGCTGATGAAGATCACTTTCAGGTCGGGCCGCAACTTCACCGCCGGCTCGGCGATTTCCACCCCGGAGATCCCGCCCGGCAGGCGGAAGTCGGTCACCATCAGGTCCAGGTGCGGCTTGCTGGCCAGGATGGCGAACGCCTGTTCACCGTCCTCGGCGACCAGCACGTGGTAGCCCTCGCCCGCCAGGTAGTCCCGCAGAATCATGCGTATCGCTGGTTCGTCCTCGACCACCAGCACTACGTCTTGTGCATCTTCACTCATGTTAACGCCTTGAAAATTCTTCCAGTTGGCCATCAGACCCCAGGCTTATGCAGAGGTTGCCCACGCCTGGTCGTTTAGTTGTTCCACTGCAGCCAGGGGCAGTTGCAGGGTGAAGGTCGCACCTTTGCCCACCTCGCTTTGCACCACAATCCGTCCGCCATGCGCTTGCACGATCTGGTCGGAAATATACAGGCCCAAGCCCAGGCCACCCGTAGCTTGCTGGGTTGCGACGCGCTCGAACTGCTGAAAGATACGTTGCTGGTTAGCCATGTCGATACCAATGCCATGGTCCTGCACCTGCACGCACGCCAGGCCGTCCTGCTCGTACAGCCTTACCTGCACCGGTTTGCGTTCACCATAACGCAAGGCATTGGACAACAGGTTGGCCAGTACTTGTTCAATCCGAAATTCGTCCCACTCCCCCTGCAGTGGCTGGCAATGCTGCAACTCGATGAACGTATCCAGTGCCGTGGCCTGGGCGGTGAAATTCTCCACCAACCGCTGCACCAGCTCGCTCAGGTCGAACGCTTTGGGCCGCAGCGACAGCTTGCCGGTACGAATGCGCGAAACATCGAGCATGTCTTCGATCAGGCGGATCAGGCTGTTGATCTGGCGCTCGTCGCGCTCGACCATGGCCTGCAGCTTGTCGGCGCTGAACGCCGCCAGGTTGCCCCGCGCCAGGTGCAGCTTGCGCAGTTGGGTTTCCAGGATCAGCCCGTTGAGCGGGGTACGCACCTCGTGGGACACGATCGACATGAAATCGTCGCGCATGCGCACCGCATGCTCCAGCTCACCGCGCGCCGCCTGCAGCTGGCCCAGCAGCACTTCCTGCTCCTGGCGGCTGCGCTCCAGCGCCTGCAACTGGCGGTCAAGCACCTTGCGCTGGCGGTAAAGGTCGACGAACACCGACACCTTGCTCTTCACCGCAGCGGTATCCAGCGGTTTGTGCAGGAAGTCCACGGCGCCACTTTCGTAGCCCTTGAAGGCGTAGTTCATTTCACGCCCGGCTGCGGTGACGAAAACGATAGGGATGTGGCGGGTTTTTTCCGTACCGCGCATCAGTTCGGCCAGTTCGAAGCCGTTCATGCCCGGCATCTGCACATCGAGAATGGCCAGCGCGAACTCGTGTTCGAGCAACAGCGACAAGGCGGCTTCGGCAGACTGGGCCTGGTGCACCTCACGGTCCTCGCCCTGTATCAGGGCATCGAGGGCCAACAGGTTCTCTGGCAGGTCGTCGACGATCAGCAGTTTGGCGATAGTGTTGCTTAGCATGCGCTGGGTTCCAGGGCGGCGAGCAACTGCTCGATCCCACTCAAGGTAAGAATATGGTCGGGCTGATGGAGGGCCAGGGCGGCCTCGGGCATCAGCGCCACCTGTGCGTCGCGAGGGTCCTGGACGATGGTCCGGCCGCCGCTGTTCTTGATGTAAGCCAACCCCTGGGCACCGTCTTCATTGGCACCGGTGAGCAGCACGCCAAGCAGGCCGGCACCGTAGGCATCGGCCGCGGAAATGAACAGGTAGTCGATGGCCGGCCGGGAAAAATGCACCGGTGGTTCCTGGCTCAACGACAGGGTGAAGTCGCGTTCTACCGATAAATGATAGCCCGGCCCGGCCACGTAGACCTGGCCAGGGCGCAGCGGTTGCTTGTCACGTGCCTCACACACGGGACGAAGCAGGCGGCGTTGCAGCACCTCGGCCAGTTGGCTGTGGCGGTGATCAGGCAGGTGCAACACACAGACTACCGGAATGGCGAACCCCGACGGCAACCCGCCCAGCACGGTGAACAGCGCGGACACCCCGCCGGCCGAGGCGCCGATCACCACCGCTTGTACGCCCTTCATGATTTTCGATAGATCCGTTCAGGCTTGACCAGCGGCTCGAAACCGTCGCTGTAAGCGGAAAAGTCGACCGACTCCTTGCTGCCCAGCACCAGAAAACCGCGATGGCACAGCGATTCATGGAACAGGCCCAGGGCGCGGTCCTGCAGCTCCTTGTTGAAGTAGATCAGCACATTGCGGCAAGACACCAACTGCGTCTCGGAGAACACGCTGTCGGTGGCCAGGCTATGGTCGGCGAAGGTCACGTTTTCACGCAGGGTGCTGTCCATGATCGCGTTGCCATAGGCTGCCGTGTAGTACTCGGCGAAATCCCGGCGGCCACCGGCGATGCGGTAGTTCTCGGCGTAGTCGAGCATGTTCTGCATCGAGTAGATGCCCTGCTTGGCTTTATCCAGCGAGTGCGGGTTGATGTCGGTGGCGTAGATGATGGTGCGCTCGAGCAGGCCTTCTTCGCGCAGCAGGATGGCCATCGAATACACCTCCTCGCCCGTGCTGCAGCCAGCGATCCACACCTTGATCGATGGCCAGGTGCGCAGCAGCGGCACCACCTCGTTGCGCAGCGCCAGGAAGTGGCCCGGGTCACGGAACATCTCGCTGACCGGTATCGTCAGGTACTGCAGCAACTGCATGAACATGCCAGGGTCGTGCAGCACGCGCTCTTGCAAGGCCGATACCGTCTGGCAACCGAACTGGCGCAGCGCATGCAGGATCCGACGCTTGATCGAAGCGCCGGAATAATTGCGGAAATCATAGCTGTACTTGAGGTAGATGGCCTCGATCAGCAAGCGGATCTCGATGTCGGTGTTACGTTCGCTAGTCAAATTCGCTCCAGTTGCGGCAGCCATACGCGGATCAGCGAGAACAGGCGGTCCAGGTCGATCGGTTTGGCCAGGTAATCGTTGGCACCGGCCTGCAGGCAACGGTGCTGGTCATCTTTCATGGCCTTGGCAGTCACCGCAATGATCGGCAGCTTGCGCCAGCGCGGTTGCTGGCGGATCAGCCGGGTGGCTTCGAAGCCGTCCATCTCCGGCATCATCACATCCATCAGTACCAGGTCGATGTCGTCATGCTGCTCCAGGCGCTCGATCGCCTCGCGGCCGTTACGGCCGATCTCGACGATCGCGCCCTTGTGCTCCAGTGCACTGGTCAGGGCGAAGATATTACGCACATCGTCATCTACCAGCAGCACCTTGCGCCCCTCGAACACCTTGTCGCGGCTGCGCGCCGTTTTCAGCATACGCTGGCGTTCGTTGGACAACTGCGACTCGACCTTGTGCAGGAACAGCGTCACTTCGTCGAGCAGCCGCTCGGGTGAGCGGGCGCCCTTGATGATGATCGAGCGCGAGTACTTGAGCAGGTCGGTTTCTTCTTCGCGGGTCAGGTTGCGGCCGGTATACACGATCACCGGCGGGAAGGCGCGGATATCTTCGGCAGTCATGCGCTTGAGCAGTTCGTTGCCGAGCATGTCTGGCAGCTTGAGGTCGATGATCATGCAGTCGTAGATGTTTTCCCGCAGCAGGGCCAAGGCCTCCTGCGCCATGCCTACGGCGGTGATCTCGACGTCGTCGTCACCGATCAGGCGGGCAATGCTTTCGCGCTGCAGGTCGTCATCTTCCACCAGCAGAATGTGCTTGAGCTTCTGCGTCAGCTTGGCCTCCAGGCGCGCGAAAACTTCCTTGAGCTCTTCGCGGCTGGTGGGTTTGACGGCGTAGCCCACTGCCCCCATGTGCATGGCGGCCTCGACACGGTCCTCGACGGAAATGATATGCACCGGAATGTGCCGGGTATTGGCCTGTTCTTTCAGGCGTTGCAGCACGGTCAGGCCGGAATGGTCAGGCAGGCGCATGTCCAGCAGGATCGCATCGGGTATGAACCGGGCGGCCAGCTCGAAACCTTCGTCGGCCGCATGCGCCACCAGGCAGCTGTAACCCAGCTCGTGAGCCAGGTCGAAGAGAATGCGGGCGAAGTTCGGCTCGTCTTCGATCACCAGGATGCAGCGGTTACTGAAAGGCGCCCGGTCACGGTCGTCGGTGAAGGCCAGTTGCGGCAGCTTCGGCGCCTGGGCAGTGGCGAGTTGCGGTACTGGCGGCAGGGTATCGACAGCCGGGCGCAGGCTAAGGGGCTCGACCTCCTGCTCCAGGTTCTCGTAGCGTTCGGGTAATACCAGGCTGAATACACTGCCCTGCCCGGGGCTGCTCTCGACACTGATCTGCCCGCCAAGCAAATGGGCAAGGTCGCGGGAAATCGACAGCCCCAGCCCAGTCCCGCCATACCGGCGGTTGCTGGTGCCATCGACCTGGTGGAACGCACCGAAGATTGCCTGCTGCTGGTCGGCAGCAATGCCGATGCCGCTATCGCGCACGGAAAACACGATGCCGCTGTCTGGCTGGTAGCCGATGTTCAGGCTGACCTGGCCGCGCTCGGTGAACTTGATGGCGTTGGACAGCAGGTTCTTGAGGATCTGCTCCAGTCGCTGGCGGTCGGTGAACAGGGTGGCGGGCACCTGAGCCTGGGCGGTGACCTCGAAGGCCAGCCCCTTTTGCCCGGCCAACGGCTCGAACATGTCGCGCAGGCCTTCGACCAGGCGGTCCAGGTGGGTGGTTTCAGGTCGCACTTCAAGCTTGCCGGCCTCGACCTTGGCGATGTCGAGGATATCGTTGATCAGGTTGAGCAGGTCGTTGCCGGCCGAGTAGATCGACTCGGCGAACTTGACCTGCTCACCGCTGAGGTTGCCTTCAACGTTCTCGGCCAGCAGCTTGGCCAGAATCAGCGAACTGTTCAGCGGCGTGCGCAATTCGTGGGACATGTTGGCGAGGAACTCGGACTTGTACTTGCTCGAACGCAGCAGCTCATCGGCGCGCGCCTGCAGCTCTTCCTGGGCCTGGGTCAACTCCTCGTTCTTGCGGTCCAGCGCTTCGGTACGGTCGGACAACTGCTCGTTGGTCTGCTCCAGTTCCGCTTGCTGGGTTTCCAGGTGGGCCTGGGACTCCTTGAGCACGCGGGACTGTTCCTCCAGCTCTTCGTTGGCGGTTTTCAGCTCTTCCTGCTGCACCTGCAATTCTTCGTTCAATTGCTGGGTTTCGGCCAGGACTTCCTGCAAGCGCTGGCGATAACGGGCGCTTTCGATGGACATACCCAGGTTACCTTCCACGCGCTGCAACAGTTCGTCGTCACGCGCCTGCAGCGGCCGCAGGAAGCCCAGTTCGAGCACGCCGTTGATCTGCCCGCCGTCGCTGGCCGGCATCAGCAGTGCACTGCGCGGCAAGCCCTTGCCCAGGCCGGAGCTGAGCTGGAAGTAGTCTTGCGGCAGGTCGTCCAGGCGCA
This sequence comes from Pseudomonas sp. UBA6699, assembly GCF_002454615.1. Lineage (NCBI taxonomy): Bacteria > Pseudomonadati > Pseudomonadota > Gammaproteobacteria > Pseudomonadales > Pseudomonadaceae > Pseudomonas > Pseudomonas sp. UBA6699. The sequence goes on along the minus strand of NZ_DKJF01000023.1, from coordinate 37,103 downwards.
GCAGCCGCCCTTCACGCACGGCCTGGGCCAGCAGGCCCTCACCATCACCCAGCACCTGCTCGCGCGCCTGCTCTTCGGCATCCAGACCATAGCAGGCAACGCGTACCAGGCGGCCATGCTCGTCGCGCACGTACAACGCCCCGACCACACTGCCCAGGTAAGAGGCAAAGAACCGCAGAATGTTGTCCCCGAGCATGTTCAGGGTCAGCTGCCCAAGCACTTGTTGAGCCAGCTGGGTCTGGCCGTTGCGCAGCCAGGCCTGGTGCTCCAGGCGCTCGGCAGAACGTTGCTGGGCCTTGAGGTTGTCGTCGTAACTGCTGGACAACGCCAACAGATCGCGGCGCCCCAGGTACGCCAGCAAGGCGCTGAGGCCAACGATCAGCAGCACGAACGCCGAAATGGAAGTTACGGTGACGGTGCTGACCTTCTCGTTGCGTGCCATGCGCAATTGCTGCTCGGTGGCAATGAGGTCGGCGAATTCCTTGCGAATCTCGTCTGTCAGGCGCTTGCCGCGGCCGTTACCTATCAGCTCCCGGTAGGGGCCGTCATTGCGGCGCAGGGTGATCATGCCGCTGCCGAAGTCATTCCAGGCTTGCTGCAAGGCGATCAGCCGGTCGATACGGTCAACTTGCTGCGGGTTGTCCTCGACCATGCCTTTCAGGCCCTGCAAGCTGCTGAGAATGCGCGGCTTGGCCACCTCATAGGGGTCGAGGAAGCGCTCGTCACCCGTCAGCAGGAAGCCGCGCATGCCGGTTTCCATGTCGATCGACAGCTTCACCGCTTCGTTGGCATTGCCAATGACCCGGTCGGTGTGCTCGACCCATTGCATGGCCGAAAGCAGGTAGTTGATCACCGCGACGAACGCCACGGCACCCAGCAGGCCCACCCCCAAAGGAAGGCCGATGTTGCGGCTCAACAGCTTGCGGAAGCTGCGCTGGTCCATCGAGGCTGCTTGAATCATGAGAAAACGCCCGAGCAAGAAAATCCATGGAAAAGAATGGCGGAACAATCGTTATGGTTATGTGCCGCTGCGCCGTGCCGACAAGCGAAGTCTAACCAGCTTTAGCGGCTCAGGCAGGGCATTTAGCCAGTATTTGAAAGTGCTGTGTGCCAATCGTTCCATCTGATTGCAAGTATCGGTATCCTCGGGAACTTCTGCTGTCGCCTTGTGCACAGATCATAGACATTCAATTGCACAGGACCCGAACCATGCACCTTTTGGTAGTCGAAGACGACGACATCGTACGTATGCTGATGGTCGAAGTGCTCGATGAGTTGGGCTACTCGGTGATCGAGGCGGAAGATGCCAGCGCGGCGCTCAAGGTGTTGGAAGACCCTAACCAGCCGTTGGCGCTGATGATGACGGATGTGGGCCTGCCGGACATGCGCGGCGAGGCGCTGGCAGGCAAAGCACGCGAACTGCGGCCACTGTTGCCGGTGCTGTTCGCCAGTGGCTACGCCGAAAACATTGATGTACCGGAGGGCATGCACATGATCGGCAAGCCGTTCAGCATCGACCAGCTGAGCGACAAGGTGCAGGGGATTCTCGGCAACGCCTGAATTCGGCGGCACCCGCTTACCAAGCGCGCAGGATCGGTGCCCTCTACACCTCCCTGCGCAACAGGTAGGTGTCCATGATCCACCCTTTGCGCGCCCTTTCCCGCGCACGCACTTCAAGAATCTGTGCCTTCACCGCCTGCAGCGGCCCGGCGATCAGCTGTTCGTCAGCCGTGCCCAGGTAAGCGCCCCAGTAAATCGTCAAGGCCGGGTCATCGATAGCTGCAAACGCGCACTGCCCATCGAGCATCACCACCACATTGTCGATACTCCCCTGCCCGGCCAGACGCCGACCAGGCAGCACGGTCAGCGGTTCGCCAATGCGGTTGAGCGCAACCCGGTGGCGCGCCGCCAGTGCCTGCACGCTGCTGATGCCCGGAATGACCTGCAGGTGCAGCGCGCCAACTCGCTCGCAGACCAGGTCGAGGATGCGCAAGGTGCTGTCATAGAGCGTGGGCTCGCCCCATAGCAGAAAGGCGCCGGTTTCGCCGTCGCCGATTTCCTGTTCGATCAGTTGCGCATACAGCGCTGCACGTTGTACGTGCCAGTCCTGTACCGCCTGCACATACGCGTCGGCCTGCCCATCGCGCAGCGGGTCGGCGACCTGAACCAGCCGATAGCCGCCCTCGGGGCGGTACCGCTGCAGGATGGCCTTGCGCAGCTGCACCAGCTCGTTCTTGACGCTGCCCTTGTCGAGCACGAAGAACACGTGGGCCTGGCGCAACCCGTCGACGGCTTCGTACGTGACCTGGCGTGGGTCACCCGGGCCGATGCCGATCAACAACAGCTGTTTCATTGTGCTGCCCTCCGGTGCTGTTCAGCAGCCATTGTCGGGCGCCACCAGGCCGCTGGCAAAGCACCCGTTCAGAGCAGCGAGAAGTTGTAGCTGACGATCACCCGCGTTTCGTCCATATCCCGCGCCCACCGCTCATAGTTGCTGCGGTAGGTGGAATTACGCAAACGCACGCTGACGTCCTTGAACGTGCCACTTTGCACTTGATACTTGAGCTCGCTGTCGCGCTCCCACTCCTTGCCTTCGGCATGGCTGCCTGGCACCTGGATATGGTCACCGTTGATGTACCGGGTGAAGAACGTAAGGCCAGGCACACCCAACGCCTTGAAGTCATAGTCATAGCGCACTTGCCAGGAGCGCTCCTGGGCGGCGGCAAAATCATTGACCTGTGCATAGTTGACCAGGTACGGGTTGCTGCCATCCAGGTAGGGCATGGCGCTGTCGCCATACATGCGCTGCCAGCCAGCACTGAGCTTGTGACCACCCAGGCTGTAGCCGAGCATGCCGCTGACGGCGCGGTGGTCGATCGCACCGGCGCGGGCGTTGCCGATGTCGTCGCTTTTGATCAGCCGCAGGTCGGCAGCAAGGCTACCCACCGGCAGCGGTTGGCTGGCCACCAGGCCGAAATACTGCTGGCGATAGATGTTCTCCAGCCTGGCCACTTGATACTGGGCACCGAAACGCTCGTTGACCCTGTAATCGACCCCGGCGAGGTCGAAGTGGTCGGCTTCGATGTCGCAGGCGTAACGCTTGTTCTTGCAATGCACGCGAATGTTTTGGCGGTCGGTTGAATCCCTTGCGGTGTACCGATCCAGGCGTGCCAGGGTGAACTTCAGATCGCGGCGTTCCTCGGAGGTCAGCATGGCGCCCTGGAACATCGTCGGCAGCAGGCGGCCATCGTTGTACTTGAGCAGGGGCACATCGGGCATCATCGAACCGTACTTGAGCACCGTGTTGGAAACTTTGACCTTGGCCGCCAGGCCCATCTTTGCATACTGGTCGGCGGAGTGCCGCGGGTTGTGCCCGGAAGACGGCAGCAAGCCGCTGTTACTGTCGGCGGGGCTGGAGTCCAACTTCACACCGAACATGCCCAGCGCATCCACACCGAACCCTACCGGGCCTTCGGTGTAACCCGACTGTACATTGAGGATAAAGCCCTGGGCCCACTCTTCTCGCTTGGACGCCCCTTGGCCGGAACTGCTGTGGCCGTCACGGAAATCCCGGTTGAAGTAGACAGTGCGTGTTTCAACCTTGGCACTGCTGTCTTCAAGAAAACCGCCAGCCTGGGCGTTGGCACCGGCACATAACAGGAACAGGCCGGCAACACGACGCCCCGGGGCGAGAGGATAGGGGGAAAACATGCAGGGAAACATCCAGATTCAAAGCGGGTTGACAACCGGCGGCACAGACTTGCCACGGTAATGAGACATGACCGCGCAACAGCCAGCCATACTTTGAAATGATCGCGCAATGGCTCTGGCACGGGCCATTGGACCATGGTCTAAGCGCCCTGCCAGGCCGCTTCGGCGGGTCGCCTGTATCGCGCATGGGCAACTAGGAAAGTTCCCCGCTTATTTGCAATAAGTTAGCAGTTTACCCCGCCCCAATGTGTGACTACACTCGCTATCAACGAACAGTAAAACCCACCTGCGTGGCCGGCGTATTCATGCGTTCCAATGTTCGTCACGCCCCGCCACAGCCGACGTACAGGAGTGATTACAGTGTCCAGACTTGCAGAGTTTCGTGCTGCGGAAAAAGCGCTCCAGGAACAGATGGCGCAACTGGAAGCGTTGAAAAAAGATGCCGGGTTAAAACGCGAAATCGAGTTCGAGCAGAAACTCGTCAACCTGATGAAAAGCTACGACAAAAGCCTGCGCGATGTCATAGCCATACTTGACCCCAAAGCCGGGGCGCGCGCCACCAGCCCTGCCCCCAAACAGCACCGTCGCCCGCGGGTGGTGAAGGTTTACACACACCCCGAGACCGGCGAGCGGATCGAGACCAAAGGCGGCAACCACCGCGGCCTCAAAGCCTGGAAAGAGCAGTATGGCGCCGCCGAGGTGGAAAGCTGGGCTCGCTGATGAAACATCAACACGTGCTTCACACTTTTTTCACAAGGGCTGGCTCAGTATCGAGGCAGCTAAAGGACTAGCGACCCCATCACGCGCCCGCACATGCGGGCCTCTAATTCCAGCGCCCTGCACTCGTGCAGGGCGCTTTCATTTGCGCAATCGGCGCACTGACGTATCATGGCCAGCCTGTCTGTTTTGCCGGCGCCCAGTGCCCGGCCCTGCCTCAGGAGTTCCCATGAGCCTGCACGATCTGCAAACCTTGCCTGGTGTCACCGCACAACCCGACGCCGCCACTGCCCAATTCGTCTTCAACCACACCATGCTCCGGGTCAAGGACATCGTTAAGTCGCTGGACTTCTACACCCGTGTGCTGGGCTTTCGCGTGGTAGACAAGCGTGATTTCCCCGAAGCCGCTTTCAGCCTGTACTTCCTGGCCCTGGTCGACCCGGCGCAGATTCCCGCCGATGACGCCGCCCGTCACCAGTGGATGAAATCGATCCCTGGCGTGCTGGAGCTCACCCACAACCACGGCACCGAGAACGATGCCGATTTCGCCTATCACGATGGCAATACCGACCCACGCGGCTTCGGTCACATCTGCGTGTCGGTACCCGATGTACGCGTCGCCTGTGCGCGCTTCGAAGCGCTGGGTGTACCGTTCCAGAAGCGCCTGCAGGATGGGCGCATGAACCACCTGGCGTTCATCAAGGACCCGGATGGTTACTGGGTCGAAGTGATTCAGCCGGCCGACCTCGCAGGCTAAGCGTTCGTCGGGGGCGGGAACCACCGCCCCCCTTGCTGTGGTATATGAAGGTAATCGCTTCCCATGCCACAGCGAGGTAAGAACCATGCAATCCCTTCACTGTGAATACCGCAAGCACACCATCACCGCCAGCGTGATGCCCCATCCTGACTCGCCCCTGCCCTACGCCGCCGGTTGCCTGATCACCGCCCCTGATGGCCATACCAGCAGGCGCCTGTCGATGTCGATGAAGTTCTTCTCCGACCTGGAACGTGCCCAGCATGTGTCGCTGGCCCACGGTCGAGCGCTGGTCGACCAGCAACTGGACGCCGGCACCAAGGTGTTCTGATTGCCCCCTTGACCTGTAGCGGCCTCTTCGCCAGCACAGCTGCCATACCGCGAAGGGGCCGCTGCTGGTGCAATCAGATTTCGCGAGCGTACGCCACGGCGGCATCGACTTGCGCCGGCGTCGGCCTCACACCTGTGTACAGCACGAACTGCTCCAGCGCCTGCAGCGCAATCACCTCGAGCCCGGTAATCACAGGTTTGCCCAGCGCTTGGGCGCGGCGAATCAACGGTGTTTGCGCGGGCATGGCCACCACATCGAACACCCGCTCTGCAGCAGCGATGGCGATCTCCGAAAACGCCAGCTCTTCAGCTTCTGCGCCCCCCGCCATGCCGATTGGCGTGACATTCACCAGCATCGGCGGGCAGATATCGCCGAGTTCTGGCAGCCAGCGGTAGCCGCACATATCCGCCAGCTGCTGCCCCGCCTGGGCATTACGCGCGACGATGGTGCCTTCGGCAAAGCCGGCATCGCGCAAGGCGCTGGCAACGGCCTTGGCCATACCGCCGCTGCCGCGCAGGGCGAAAGCGGTTGCCGGATCGACCTGGTGCCGGGTCAACAACTGGCGTACGGCCAGATAGTCGGTGTTGTAGGCTGTGAGGCGACCGTTGGTGTTCACCAAGGTGTTGACCGACTCGATGGCCGCTGCCGACGGATCGATCTCGTCTACCAGCGCCATGCACGCTTCCTTGTATGGCATCGATACCCCACACCCGCGTATGCCCAAGGCTCGAATTCCCGCTACCGCGGCCGGGAGGTCGTCGGTGCGCATGGCCTTGTAGTAATAGTCCAGGCCCAACTGTTGGTACAGGTGGTTGTGAAAGCGCACGCCGAATGTACCGGGGCGGCCTGCCAGGGAAATGCACAGCACGGTATCCCTGCCGGGAGTTGTCGACATAGCCTGCTCCTGAGTCATGACTGAAACGTTTGTGCAGCGTACCAGAGGCAACCGCTGGTCGTCCCTTACACAACCTTTACCATTGCCCTGCGCGCAATTGATAAATACCGGAGTCATATTAGTGACACCCCACTTTGGGGGTTTACTCGCGAGGTTGATATGAACCGTCTCATTCCCGGAATCGCCCTGCTGGTCGGCGCTTTGGCCATCAGCGGGCCTGCAGCTGCCCACGGTGGTTACGGCCATGGCGGCGGTTGGTACGGACCGGGCCCGCTACTGGGCGCTGCCGTGGTTGGCGCGGTGGTTGGCGCTACGGTGTCTGGCGGGCACGACCGTACGGTGTACGTGGAACGCCAGCCGGTGTACTACCCGCCGCAACCGGTGTACGTGCAGCCGCCGCCGCAGCCCGTCTATTACCAGCCTTATTATGCGCCGGCCCCGCCACCGCCAGGCTACCGGGCCTACTACGGCCCGCCACGGGTGTATTACGGCCCGCCACGCTGGTAAGGGTTGATAGAAGTAATGACCACTATCGACAACGTTGATTTCAAACCCTGGTAGCGGCTGGGTATGGTAGGCCCATGTTTCACAGGAGGTCCCCATGGCCACTATCCAGATCATGTCCGTTGTCGGCAGCGCTGTACCGGTTTCACTGCGTGAACAAGGCCTGTTGGCCTGCTGGTACCTGGTGCGCAACGGCGAGGCTGTGAGTGGGCCGGTGCCGACCCTCGCCCAAGCCCGCGCATTGGCTGAACTGTTGCAACCAGGCACTTTGGCAGCCTGACCCGAATTTGTTGTGCGTTGCTCCCTACGCCCTTGTGCCCGCCGAAATGGCGGGCTTTTTTTTGTCTGGCCATGGTGGGTGCGGGTCGTCGGTCGTTTCACGCCCTGGCCCGGGCCAGTTGACTGGTCAGGACCACGACCCTGCCTTGCAAGCGGCCGACGGTGACCACCAGTTCATTGCGCTCCTTGGCGAAATGCTCAGCCTTGGCCTCCGCCTCACGGCGGGCATCGCGCTCGCTATCCAGCAGCTCGGTCAGGCGGCGAATCACGGCAATGTCTGCATTGTCCAGCGCGCGGTCTGCCGCATCTCTGGACAGCCATTTGCGCAGCCATAGAAAGGCCCCGAACAACACGGTGCCTGTACCACCCAGCCACGTGAGGGTGCCTGGGCCGAGGTCGGTGGGATCCATGTAAACCTCTTTGCTGACGAAATGGACAATCCACGGCATTGCATCGCCGTGGCTTTTATTGTTTGGAGGTTTAATTTAGCCTAGGGGTAAATTTACCTCAAGGGAAATTTAGCCATGCGCACATTTAGCAGAGAGCTAAACACTGGCATGCTTCGCCTTATGGACATCTATGAAATCCGCAAGCAGAACCTGGTCAAGCTGATCGCCGACCAGAAAAAGGGCGCCTGCGCCGAGCGCTGGGGCATGGCGCCTGCGCACCTGAGCCAGATTCTCTCCAACAGGACCGCCAAGAACCTGGGCGACGACGTGGCGCGGCGGATCGAGGGTATCGAAGGCTTGCCACGCGGCTGGTTCGACGCGCTGGCGCCCGGCGATCACCCGCAGGCCTCGGGCGGGCCTGCCGACGGCGCGCTGTGCGCCGCCGACCTGGTCAAGCAGATGCTGGCAAAAAGTGGCAAAGGCATCCCCGAAGAAACCCGCCAGAGGCTGCTGGCCGCGGCTGCCGAGCCCGCGGAAACCGTATTGCTGCAGGCCGACCACGGCCGGCCCGGCCTGGTGGGCGATGAGGTATGGATTGCCCACTATGATGTGCGCGCAGCCATGGGCGGCGGCCAGATCCCCCATGACTACCCGGAAATGTTCAAGGATGTGCGGGTCAGCCCCAGCCACCTGCGTGAACTGGGTGTGGAGTTCAGCGAGCACCACCACCTGAAGATGGTCACTGGCTGGGGCCAATCGATGGAGCCCACCATCAGGCACCGTGACCCACTGATCGTCGATGTGAGCATTCGCGAGTTCGTGGGCGACGGGATCTACTTTTTCGCGTGGGGTGACCATATCTACATCAAGCGCCTGCAGATTGCCGATGACGATCATTTCGAGATGATTTCCGACAACTCACGGCACAAGGACCGCCTGATTCGCCGCGAAGAAACCTATATCCAGGCCAGGGTCCTGCTGGTGTGGAATGCCCACCTCGTGTAAGGCGCCACCTGCCCCGGCAGCGGCCTGGCGCCGGTATTTCAGAACGGCGCAGCAGGCATCAGTGACCCACAGCCCTGCTCGGCGCTCACTTCGTCAAACTGCTGGCCGGCGTGGCGCTGCCAGCGCACCAGCACGCTGCCATCAGGGTTGAAGGTCAGGTCCAACTCGGGTGTTTCCAGCAGCAGCCCCATCACCTCTTCCCATTCCGCGTCGCCATCGCTGTGCAGGCGATGCACCAGCACCCAGCGCTGGGTCTGGGCCACAGGGTGGTTGATCATCGACGATACCCGCAGGCTCAGGCGCTCTACACCCGACATTCCCGGGGGCTGAAGGGTGGTCGACGCTGTTTGCATAGGCATATTGTCATCCTGATATATGTATATTTGTACAGTACCTGGCGAAAGCTTATCGCACAGCCAAATCCAGCGTAAAGGCCTTGCCCTGAAAATTTTCGCCAACAGGTAATTTCACCCACAGCGCAATTTTTAGCTTTAAGCTATTGACATTTAATTTAGCCATTGGCTAACTCTCAACCAGGCAGCATGCAGTCTGCCATTCAAACCTGGCTGTTCATGAGGAGTTACCATGGCCGTAGACATCAGCAACCTCTTGATCGCCACCCCGGTGGCAGTATCCGCAACCAACCCCGTTGCCCTCGAACTTGACGGTGACGAAGCCATTGCCCGCCTCCCAGAGGTGGTCACGCTACTCAGTGACGGCTCGATCCAGTTTTCTGCGCCGACCAAAGGGGCGTCGAGCAAGAGTACCCACCGCACCCGCTGTGAATGGACCGAGACCCGTTCCTGGACGCTGGCCAGTGCCGCGGACCATTGGAGCCGTCAAAGCATGACGTTGACCAAGGTCAACGCAGCGCAGAAGGTGGTCATTGCCCAGATGCACGTGCGCGGCGACGACGGCCCGCCCGTCAAGGTGTTCTGGAAGAAAGGTGATATCACCTTGGGCTTTCGCCAAACCTATGACCAGGCTGACCCGGTGAATTCGACGGTGCTCAAGGGCGTACCGCTGGGCGCGCAGTTCGGCATCAGCCTGCACGTCACGGCACAGGGCCTGGTCACGGTCACCGCAAGCTGCAAGGGAGCAACCGGTACTTCAGGTGGTTTGCAACTCGACGGCAGTTGGGCTTCGCGCCTGTTCGAATTCCACGGCGGCGTTTACAACCAGATCGACTACAACGACCAAACGCCGGTCGACGATGGCTCGATCTGCATTATCAGCGACCTGACGTTGATACATGGCTGAGGCGACAACGCCCTTTGCGTGCCGGCCCTCCTGTTCACGGGTCGGTACCGGACCTGATCAGAACCGAGCGCTCAGTTTGCCCCCGCCCCTATCACCGTTCGGCGCACTTCATGAACAGCACATGAAGGGTACACAATGGGTACGGGATTAAATTTCGTTCACGTTGCGCCCTTTAGATATAAGGCATTCGACAGCCGTTCAGCCATACTCCAGAATGCAGCGGTTTTTGGGGGAAAACCCTTGCACAGCCAACGACATACCAACCTTTAGTGAGCCTCAACGTGAAAACATCCCTGTCCATTCTCAGCCTGCTGCTGTTGCTCACAGGTACCGCGGCGCTGCCGTCGACCGCTGCTGCACAACCCCCGGCCAAGGTGCAACGCGACCCCTCCAAACTGCACCTGGCGTCGGGCAGCGCGCTGCTGATCGACCTCAATACCAACCAGGAGCTGTACTCGAACCACGCCGACCGCGTGGTACCGATCGCTTCGGTGACCAAACTGATGACCGCGATGGTGGTGCTGGACGCCAAGCTGCCCATGGATGAGATGCTCACCATGACCATCGCCAACAACCCGGAGATGAAGGGCGTGTATTCACGGGTACGCCCCGGCAGCCAGCTCAATCGCCGCGAGACCCTGCTGATTACCTTGATGTCTTCGGAAAACCGTGCAGCCAATAGCTTGGCCAATGCCTACCCCGGTGGCTACCCGGCATTCATCAAGGCGATGAACGCCAAAGCCCGCAGCCTGGGCATGGCCCATACCCGCTACGTAGAACCTACCGGGCTTTCGACGCAGAACGTGTCGACTGCGCGCGACCTGTCCAAGCTGCTGATGGCCTCGCGCAAGTACCCGATGCTGAGCGAGCTGTCGACCACCCGCGAGAAGACCGTGGCCTTCCGCAAGCCCAATTACACCCTGGGCTTCCGTAACACCGACCACCTGGTGAACAAGAGCAACTGGGACATCAAGCTGACCAAGACCGGTTTTACCAACGAAGCCGGGCACTGCCTGGTGCTGTTGACCCGAATGGATAACCGCCCTGTGGCGATGGTCATCCTGGATGCCTTCGGCAAGTACACCCATTTCGCCGATGCCAGCCGCCTGCGCCAATGGCTGGAAACCGGTGCAGCCAAGCCAGCGCCGGCGGTGGCCATGCAGTACAAGGCAGATCGCCAGGGCAAAGGGCGCGTAGCGGCCGAGTAAGCTGGCCCGAACTCACAGGCCACGGCGCCGTCAGGCCGTGGCGCTGACCATTGAGCCGGAGCTGCTGCCACCCTCTTGCTGCAGCAGCGCCAGCAATTGCGCGGTAGCGGCCATGATCTGACCGTTGAGGGTGGCGATGCTTGCCTGTTTGGCACCGACCGCAGCCGCCTTGGGTGTCTCATCCATCTTGCTGTTCTGCAACGCGGCAAGCTGCTTCTGCTGCTCGGCCAATTGCTTCTGCAAGTCCTTGATCAACTGTTGCAGGGCGCTTACCGCCTCCGACCCACCAGTGCCCGCTGTATCCGTTGCCTGTGCCTGGCTACCCGCGGATACCCTCAGGCTGTCGCTGCTGATTTGCAGTGGGCCCACCGCTTCGCCGGCCTGCTTGGCCTGGTCGCGTTCAGCGGCGGCATTGGCGCTGCGCGCCTGCGCCGATACGCCATTGATCATGAGGTTGCCAGCTGTGATGACGGCCATGTCGGTCCCTTTCTGAAAGATCGGTCTTTGCGCTAACCATCCTATCGGCCACTTCGCGTCGCGCTTTAGCCAATTAAATTCCCTGCCGGCTGTTTCGTTACACCTCATCATGAGCCCCCCCTTGGCCGACCTGCCGCCCCCTGCGCAGGTTGGCTTCATCGCTTGAAACATTTGCTTTCATTTTAATCGGCAGGATTTCGATTCTCATTCGTCCTTATCAGTACAGCCCTCTTTGGTTGGGCGCACGCTCGACCACCCATTGCAGAAGACCGTCTGATGGCCAAACCCTTGAAAAAATCCAAATCCAGGCTGTGGTTCCTGGTGCACAGCTGGCTCGCCTTGCCGATCTGGTTCTTTGTATTGATCGTCTGCTTCACGGGCATGCTCGCGGTGGTCAGCCAGGAAATCGTCTGGCTGGCCAACCCGGATGTACGTGCCAGCAAGCCGGACACCGACGCCGAACGCCTCAGCTTCCAGCAGGTGCTGAACGCCCTGCACAAAGCAGAGCCGGATATGGTCGTGCAGTCCATCATCCAGCCCGACGGCTCACACTTCGCCCTCACGGCCAATGTGACCTTCCCGGACGGCACCACCCCGACCCTTTACGTCAATCCCTACACCGGTGCGATTCAGGGCAAATCCCCTGACTTCAACTTCGAAGCCTTCACCCGCGCCCTGCACGGCTGGTGGCTGGTGCCCTTCACCAACGGGTTCAGCTGGGGCTGGTACCTGGTGTCGATCCTCGGTCTGCCCATGCTCGCTTCACTGGTAACCGGGCTGGTGGTGTACAAGAAGTTCTGGAAAGGCTTCTTCAAACCGGTACGTACAGGCCACGGTTCGCGCATCTTCTGGGGCGACCTGCACCGCCTGGCCGGTGTCTGGTCGATCTGGTTCATCGCGGTCATTTCCATCACCGGTACCTGGTTCCTGATCCAGGCAATTCTGTTCGACAACCACATCAGCATTTCCAGCGAGCCGATCGTGCCGGTCATCGCTCGCGACGAAGTGCCCCAGACCGCCGATGGCAGCCCAGCCCCACGGATCGACCTCGATGAAGCGGCACGCATCGCTGGCCTGGCGATTCCAGGGCTGGAAATCAACTTCATTGCGTTGCCTGCCACCGCTTACAGCCATATTTCCATGGGCGGGCGGGGTTGGTATCCGCTGATGTTCCAAAGCGCCGAGGTCAACCCCTACACGCGCAAGGTGGACAGCCAGTTCCTGCTGGGCGACCGCTCCGCCCTGGAGTTCGTCACCGAGTCCATGCGCCCCCTGCACACCGGTGACTTCGGCGGCCTGCCGATCAAGCTGATCTGGTTCTTCTTCGGCCTGGTGCTCACCCTGATGGTGTTCAGCGGCTTGCTGATCTGGACAAAACGTACCGCACAAGCCACCGCTGCCGCGCTGAAGCGCAGCGAACGCGCCCCCCGCACTGTGCCCACCCGGACCTCGCTGGAGATGCAACGATGAGCCCCACCCAGGCCGTGCCCGTCAGCCCGCTTAAACAGTGGTGGTTGAAGTGGCGCTTCCACTTGAACATCCTGCTGATCCTGATCCCCCTGGGTTTCATGCCCAAGTATTTCAGCGACGCCAAGCTGTTCCGCGGCGAGGCAGGGCTGGGGGCGAATGTGATCACCGGCATCCAGGCCGGCCCCTACACCCTTGACCTGGCGGAACTGCGTGACGAAGCGCCCCGCAGAGACGGCCCGGCAGGCGACTTCAAGGTATTCAGGGCAGCGCTGTGCAAGTCGTGCGTCAACGACGTGAAGGCCGTTTACCTGCGCATCGGCAAACCGCGCAGCCTGCGGGCGGCGGGCACGATTTTCTTCGGCGCGCCCTACGCCATGGCCACCAACCTGCCGGTCCCTCCGCGCACCAAACCCGACGCCCAGATCTGGATCACCGTGGAAGGCTGGGACGGCAGCATGCACCAGGCGTCTGTCCCGCTGGCCAAGGCATCGCCAGCCACCGTGGCCTGGCTCGAGAACAAAGGAGGCAAGAAATGAAATACCTGCTGCGCACCCTCGCCCTGCCCTTGCTGGCACTGGCCGCAAGCCCGGCATTGGCCCACAACCCCATGTGCGAATGCGAAGAACTGGCCAGCGGCCAAGTCAAGTGCACCGGTGGTTTCTCGGACGGCAGTGGCGCCCCCGGGGTAACCCTGGATGTGATCGGCTATGACGAGCAAGTGCTGGTCGGCGGCAAGCTTGGCGACGATTCGACCCTGACCTTCAAGCGCCCGGACGGCGAATTCTACGTACTGTTCGACGCCGGCCCCGGGCACGTGGTGGAAGTCGACTACGCCGACATCGCCCAGCCATGAGCCGCGCTCACGTGATTCGCCCGGCCGGGGCCGGGCACGAAACCCTGTACGTGCTGTTGGCCAGCTTGCTGATAGTGGCGTTGGCAGCTGGCGTGGTGTCGCTGCGCGGCGAGCGCGAGGACGAACAGGCCATCGCCAGCCACCAGATCGACGCCCGCCGCGACCTCACTGCGGCCGAGCAAGGCCTCTACACCGACCTGCGGGTGGCATTCGACGAGATCCAGTTGCTGCGTGAAGAAAACGCCGCTGCACCTGGGGTACAGGCCCTGGCCGATGAAGGCCTGCCACCATTCGTGGTCGACGCCGGCAGCCAGAGCCGGGGCAGTCACCAGTGGACCTGGCTGGTGCCCGGCGCCTACCTGGGCCGCAGCCAGGCACCCGAAATTGCCGGCAGCCTGCTGCTGATCCTGCCACCCGACAGCACCGGCCAGGCCGATATCTGGTTGCGCCGCGACAGCGCCGCAATCATCCCGGATGACCTCGGCCAGGCGGCACTGATCGCCGCTGGCTGGCAACAGGTGGTCAGCCACTACGACGCCGGGGTTACCCGCGAACACCGCCACTGAACCGAAGGACTCGCCCATGTTTCGCTCCACCCTCGCCCTGCTCCTGGCCCTGGCCCTGCCGGCAATGGCTCTGGCCGATAATGGCAAGCCGCTGCGTATCGGCATCACCTTGCACCCCTACTACAGCTACGTGAGCAACATCGTTGGCGACAAGGCCGAGGTGGTGCCGCTGATTCCGGCGGGCTTCAACCCGCACGCCTACGAGCCCCGGGCCGAAGACATCAAGCGCATCGGCACCCTGGACGTGGTGGTGCTCAATGGCGTTGGCCATGACGACTTTGCCGACCGCATGATCGCTGCCAGTGAAAAACCTGATATCGCCACGATCGAGGCCAACCAGAACGTACCGCTGCTGGCAGCTACCGGCATTGCCGCACGCGGTGCCGGCAAGGTGGTCAACCCGCACACTTTCCTGTCGATCAGCACGACCATTGCCCAGGTCAACAACATTGCCCGCGAGCTGGGCCGGCTCGACCCGGACAATGCCCGGTTCTACACGCAGAACGCCCGGGCCTACGCCAAACGCCTGCGTGGCTTGCGTGCCCAGGCACTGGCCAAGGTCACCGAGGCCCCCACCGCTACCTTCCGCGTGGCCACCATCCACGCTGCCTACGACTACCTGGTCCGCGACTTCGGCCTGGAAGTGACCGCCGTGGTCGAACCCGCCCATGGTATCGAGCCGAGCCCGGCGCAGCTGAAGAAGACCATCGACCAGCTCAAGGCACTGGACGTGAGGGTGATCTTCTCGGAAATGGACTTCCCCTCAGCCTATGTCGAAACCATCCAGCGTGAGTCTGGTGTGCGCCTTTACCCCCTTACCCACATTTCCTATGGCGAATACACCAAGGACAAGTACGAAGTGGAAATGAAGCGCAACCTCGACACCGTGGTCCGCGCCATTCAGGAGAACCGCGCATGACCGCCGCTGCCAACCTGGCAACGGCCTGCGGGCCGCGCATCACCTTTGCCGATATCGACCTGACCCTGGGCCGCACCCGTATCCTCGAACAGGTCAGCTTCACCGTCGCCCCGGGCAGCGTGCACGCCATCGTCGGCCCCAACGGCGGCGGCAAGAGTTCGCTGATCAAGACCCTGCTCGGGCAAATGCCCCACCATGGTGAACTGACCCTGCACTGGCCAGGGCAAGGCGAGGTGATCGGCTACGTCCCGCAGGCCCTGGAGTTCGACCGCGGGCTGCCAATGACCGTGGATGATTTCATGGCCGCCATGTGCCAGCGGCGCCCGGCCTTCCTGGGTTTGTCGCGCAGGGTGCAGCCTGCCATCGATGCTGCGTTGGCGCGGGTTGGCATGCTGGAAAAGCGCAAGCGGCGCATGGGGGCCTTGTCGGGCGGTGAGCGCCAGCGGGTGCTGCTGGCCCAGGGGCTCATCCCCGAACCACAGCTGCTGGTGCTGGACGAGCCGATGTCGGCGCTCGATGAAGCCGGCATTCAGGTGTTCGAACAACTGCTGCTGGCCTGGCGCCAGGCGGGGACCACTGTGTTGTGGATCGAACACGACCTGGAAGCGGTGCTGCGCCTGGCCGACCGGGTTACCGGGCTGAGCCGCCAGGTACTGTTCGACGCCCCGCCAGCCCAGGCCCTGACGCCGGAGCGCCTGCTGGGCCTGTTTTCCGTCCACCCGCGTAGCGAGAGCATTGCCTGATGAGTTTCGAAACCTTTCGCCAAACGGTCCAGGACTGGGCCACTGCCGGCTACCTGCCCGAGGCGCTGGCCTATGGCTTCGTGGTCAATGCCTTGCTCGCCGGCCTGATGATTGGCCCGGTGCTGGGTGGCCTGGGCACCCTGGTGGTGGTCAAGCGCTTTGCATTCTTTTCCGAAGCGGTCGGCCATGCCGCACTGACCGGCGTGGCTATCGGCATCCTGCTGGGCGAGCCCTATACCGGGCCTTATGGCAGCCTGTTCGGTTACTGCCTGCTGTTCGGCATCCTGCTGAACTTCCTGCGTAACCGCACCGGGTTGTCACCGGACACACTGATCGGCGTATTCCTCTCGGTGTCGCTGGCGCTGGGCGCCAGCCTGCTACTGATGCTGGCGGGCAAGATCAATGTGCACATCCTCGAGAACGTGCTGTTCGGTTCGGTGCTGACCGTGAGCGGGCAGGACCTGGTGGTACTGGGCATCGTCGCCATGCTGGTGCTGGCCTTGGCGCTGCCGCTGTACAACCGCATCATGCTGGCCAGCTTCAACCCGCAGTTGGCTGCTGTACGCGGGGTGGCGGTGAAAACACTGGACTACCTGTTCGTGGTGCTGGTGACCCTGGTCACCGTGGCTGCAGTGAAGGTGATCGGGGCCATTCTGGTCGGTGCGTTGCTGGTGATCCCGGCTGCCGCCGCGCGCCTGGTCAGCCAGTCACTGAAGGGCTTTTTCTTCCTCTCGGTGCTCATCGCCACCATCAGCACGTTGTTCGGCATCCTGCTACCGATCGTGTTCGACCTGCCGGTGCCGTCGGGTGCCGCGATCATCCTGGTCGCCGGTCTCTGCTTCGCCCTCGCTGCGCTCGCCCGCGCCCTCGTTCCCCGCCTGCAAGGAAACCCGGCATGAACCTGAAACACCTGACCCTGGCACTGGCCCTGGCCAGCCTGCCGTCGCTGTCTTTCGCCACGCAGGTGCTGACCACCTTGCCGATCACCCACAGCCTGGCCAGCGCCCTGCTCGAGGGGACCGGCGTACAACTCAAGCGCGCAGCCCCGGCCAACCTGCCGGCCAGTCGCCAGCCGTCGTACTTCAGCGGCCGTGGTGGCGCCAGCCTGGACAAGGCTGCGCAACAGGCCGATGCGGTGATCGGCGTACGTTCGATCTGGCGCGACGACCCGCTGTACCCGATGGCCCGGCGCAGCAATATCCGCATTGTCGAGATCGATGCCGCACGACCGGTGGACGGCGCATTGCCAGGTATCGCGGTGAGTGGCGACGATGCCTACAACGCCTACCCGTGGCTGAACCCGACCAATCTGGGGCGCATGGCCGACGTCGTGGCCAACGACCTGGAACGCCTTGCGCCGAGCGAAAAAACGAAAATCCAGGGCAACCTGGCCGCGCTCAAGCGCCAGCTGTTGGAACTTGCCGCCAGCAGCCAGACGCAGTTGGCCAAGGTCGACAACCTCACAGTGGTCAGCCTGTCGCCGCGGTTGGGTTACCTGGCCAGCGGCCTGAACCTGGATGTGGTGCAGCAGCCGCTGCCAACGGCGTGGGATGCTGCCGCGCTGAAGGCGCTGGAGGCCAACCTGAAGGCACAGGATGTGGCGTTGGTGCTGGACCATCGCCAACCGGAGCCGGCGCTGGCCGCAGCGATCCAGGCGGCCGGCGCGAAGCTGGTGGTGGTGGACAGCGACCCGGATGATGCGTTTGCCGGGTTGAAGGCCAGTGTCGAACAAGTCGTCGGGGCACTTGGCGAAAGCTGATCAACAGTCCGTCGCAAATCCTGGGGCCGCTTTGCGGCCCTTTCGCGCTGCAAGACCGCGCCCGCCTCGGCAGGGGCGACATTGACAGTTCACCTGGGCGCTAGCGCTTCATGCACCGTTGGTAACGCTCGTCCACCCGCCCTGCAAACCACGCCGTGGTCAGCTTGCGGGTAATCTTCGGGCTCTTCAGTTCGATCCCCGGCAGCACCGCTCGCGGGAGCGGCTTGCCAGCGGCCGCGTCGGCCAGGGCAAATACCCCGGCGTACAGCTTGCTGTCCTCGAACGCCAGGCTGTCGCCGTCCTCCAGTTGGCGGCGAATCTGCGGGTTGCGCAGCCCCAGCTTCCCGCCCACTTTGCGCGCCGCCGTTTCGGTCGCGCCCGGCATGATCGACCCCGGTGCGATCAGGTCGCCGTCCAGCGCCAGGCGCACACCCGTGACCTTGCTCAGCGCCGCTTGAAACGCCGCATTGCGGCTGGCGTACCAGCCGGCATTGAAATCGGCGAAGCGGTAGAGCGGGCGTTCGTAGCTGGCTGGGTAACCCAACAAGTGGGCGATACCGAAGTACATGCCACCGCGCCGGGTGAATACCTCCTGGCGAATGCTGCCGTCATGGCTGTAGGGGTACCCCTGCGCATGCTGTTCGGCAAAGTCGATGCTGACCTGCATGGGCCCGCCGGTATGCACCGGGTTCAGCCCGCCAAGCAAGGTCCTGCCCAACGGGAGCCGGGCAATGACCTCGTCGTACAGTTCGCTCAACTGTTTCTCGCTGCGCACTGCCTGTAGCCGCTGCTGGTAGCTTTGGCCGTTGCCAGACGGCGTTTTCAACGCACCATCGATCAGCAGCCTGGGGATGTGCAGGCGCGCGGCGCGGCGGTCGATTTCTTCACGGGCGATACGCCCCAGGTTGGGCACCTGTGGGTCGTCAGTGAAGGTCGACTCCTGCTCGGTGACCGCCAACACGGCACACAGGTTGCTCTTGCTGGGGGGGATGCGCTGGGCCTCGAAGGCCACCTGGATGTCCTTGGCCCAGCCCTCGCGGTCGCGGGCTTGCGTGGGCAGCAACCGCAGCAGTTGGGCGCGAACCTCGGCCGGGTCCGCTGCGGGCACCTCTTCGCGGCGCCCGGCGCAACCTTGCAGCAGTGCAAGGGCCATCATGCCTGCCGCCCATAACCGGCCGTTCAGGGCTGTTCACCGACCAGGTAGGTCTTGCTGATATGGCGGAACAACGGATGCGCTGCACTCCCCATCAGTTCGAACAGCACCATTTCCCGGGTCACGACCTGCGCACCGGCTTCGCGCATGCGCGCCAGGCCCGCCGCCTTGCTGGCCGCCGTGCGGCTGTCACAGGCATCTTCGACCACGAACACCTGCTTGCCCAGCGCCAGCAGGCCGAGCACGGTCTGCAGCACGCAGACATGGGTTTCCATGCCACACACGATCACCTGTTCACGGGCCATCAGGCTGTCGGGCAAGCATTGGGCGGCAACGCAGGAAAAATGGCTTTTCTCCACCACCTGGGCGGCCGGTGCCACCGCCAGCAACTCGGCCAGGGTGTGGCCCAGACCCTTGGGGTACTGTTCGGAAATCACCACCGGCAGCTCCAGCTCGGCGGTCGCCGCCAGCAGCCAGCGGGCCCGCGCCCGGGTGCCTTCGGCGTCGCTCATGGCGCCGATGAGCTTTTCCTGGATGTCGACGACCAGCAGCGTGGCCTTGTGTGGATCGATCAGCATGCTCTGCCCCTTGCCTGGGAAAAGGCCTAGCCTCCCCCAGGCAAGCGGTGACGTCAATCAGGCGGACAGGCGCAACGGTTGCAGCGAGGCAGTGAGGGCGTCGAGCACACGGTCTTCATGCTCGTGGATGAAGAAGTGCCCGCCGGGGAACATCTGCAGCGAAAACTCGCCGTGGGTTTCTTTGCCCCAGGCCCGCAGTTGCTCGTCATTGGCCCGGTCATCAGTGCCGGCCAGCACATGCAGCGGGCAGCTCAGGGCCGGCCGCTGACGGTAGGCGTAGGTGCCGCACAGCAGGAAATCGGCGCGCAGTGTCGGCAAGGTCAGGCTCATCAACTCGGCATTGGCCAGCACTTCCTCGGGCGTACCTTGCAGCTCACGCAGCTCGCTGATCAGCTCGGCGTCGGTTTTTGGCTCGCGCCAGTGCCTGCCATCGTAATCTTCGCGCCGGGTCGGGGCCGCCGTGCCGCAGGCAAACAACGCCAGCGGCGCCGGGCAGCCCAGCGCTTGCAGCTCATGCGCCAGCTCGAAGGCCAGCAAGGCACCCAGGCTGTGGCCCAGCAACGCGTAGGGTGCATTGGCGGCCAGGCGCTGCTCGCTGGCCAGTTGCCGGGCCAGCGCCTGCATGTCGGTGTGCAGCGGCTCGGCCATGCGGGCGCCGCGCCCGGGCAGTTCCACCGGGCGCACCTGCACCCACGACGGCAGCTTGCGCCGCCAGCGGCTGTAGACCATGGCGCTGGCCCCCGAGTACGGCAGGCACAGCAGGTTCAGTGCGGTCACTGGGGGGCGGCTTCGGCCATTTTCTGGCGCAGGCTGAGGGGGCGCATGTCGGTCCACACCTCGTCGATATACGCCAGGCATTCCTTTTTCAGGCCGCTTTTGCCCACTGCACGCCAGCCGTTGGGGATGGCTTTGTAGTCGGGCCAGATCGAGTATTGCTCTTCATGGTTGACCACTACCTGGAACTGGATATCTTCGCGGTCGAATACAGAAGTCATTGCCTGCCTCCTTGAATGATGAAAACCGCTGCGCGCACTGGCGCAGGGGGCTTTCAAGTAGACGTAGCAAGGCGGCGGAAAATTAACTTCATCTCATGCATCGCGCAGCAGGTCGTGGGTATCGAGCAGGCGGAACGCAACCTCGGGATTGCGCTCCAGCCCGCGCCGAATCGCCGCCGGGATCGCCTGCCGGGTCTTGCGGCATAGTCCGGGCTGGTTATCCAGTTCGATGACGATGCCGCGCATGGTCCGCACTTCATTGAAGCCCGGGGCGATGTGCACGCGAATGCCGAGATTGTCGAACAGGCGTTGTTGCAGCCGCTGCAGGTCTTCAAGGTCCTTCAGGTTTTCCAGGCGGTCGAGCAGGCGCTTTTCTTCCTGGCGGGTCAGCAGGAGTATGCGCTGGGCGGTCTGCGGGTGGTCGGCCAGTTGTTCGCGGCCACAAATGCAGGCGCCAGGGGGGCAAGGCTGGCGCAACGGTGGAGAGCTGGTCATGGGCCAAGCATAGCCAGTTTTTGCGGGTGCTTGTAGAAGCGGTCTTCTTATCGCCCGTGCCCTGGCTTTACAACTGCAGCAAGCGCTCGCGCAGGAAGTTCACGAACCCCTGCACCGGCCGCGCCACCTGGCGGTGCTGCGGGTACACTGCCGACAGCTGCAATGCCGGCGGGCGCCAGTCATCCAGCACCGTGACCAGGCGACCATCGGCCAGCGCTTGCCCTACGATGAAGGTCGGCAGGTAAGTCACCCCCATGCCGGCAATCGCCGCGTCCCTCAGGATTTCACCATTGTTCGCGCGCATGCGCCCGGCCACCTGAATCGCCTGGGCCTTGCCAGCCTGCCGAAACTGCCACTGCACCTGCCGCGAATGCCCATAGGGCAGGCAGTCATGCCCGGCCAGGTTCTCCGGCCTGGCCGGCACACCGCGCGCCGCCAGGTAGCTCGGGCTCGCGCAGTACACCCGCTGCACATCGGCGATGCGCCGGGCGATCAGGCTGGAGTCCTCCAGCGCGCCAATCCGCAACGCCAGGTCATAGCCTTCGCCGATCAGATCCACCGCCCGATCACTGAGGTCCACCTCCACATCCACCTGCGCATGCAACTGCAGGAACTCGGTCAGCAAACAGCCCAGGTGCGCCATGGCGAACGACAATGGCGCGCTCAGGCGCAAGGTGCCGCGCAAGGCCTGGGCCTGGCCGCTGATGTCGTGCTCCACCTGCTGCACTTCACCCAGCAGGCGCATGGCCGACTGGTAGTACTGCTGCCCCAGCGGCGTGGCATCCAGGCGCCGGGTGGAGCGGTTGAGCAGGCGCACGCCCAGGCGCGCTTCGAGTTGCATCAGGCGCCGGCTCACCGATTGCTTGGACATCCCCAGGCGCTCGGCAGCGGCGGTGAAACTGCCGGCCTCCATCACCTGGGCAAAGATTCGCATGTCTTCGTAGGGGTTCATTGTCTCGCTCTTGGTGACAGTAAAACGCTTTATAGCGGCTTTTTCCCACGAGCGCACCTGCCTAATCTACGCACAGGTCGCAGCGATGGCCCAGCAGGCCAGGCAAGACGACCATTCCCGACACTTTCACAGAAAAGGATTCGCCCATGAACATTGTCCACAAAACACTCACCGCCTCGCTTCTGGCGCTGTCCGTTTCCAGCGCGTTCGCAGCGGGAAGCCCAGGCGTGGAGCAACGCACCCAGGCCTTCCTCGAAGCCCTGGAGCAAGGCGGCGGCAAGCCACTGGAGCAACTCAGCCCGAAAGATGCCCGCGCGGTGCTGACCGGCGCCCAGGCCTCGGTCAAGGTTGACCTCTCCGGGATCGAGGTGAAGGAACGCACCATCGAGGCCGACGGCCAGTCGATCAAGCTGCAGGTGGTTCGCCCGGCCAATGTCAAAGGGGCGTTGCCGGTATTCATGTTCTTCCATGGCGGTGGCTGGGTGCTCGGCGACTTCCCGACCCACCAGCGGCTGATCCGTGACCTGGTGGTTGGCTCTGGGGCAGTGGCGGTCTATGTCGACTACACCCCGTCGCCGGAGGCGCATTATCCAACCGCGATCAACCAGGCCTATGCCGCGACCCGCTGGGTGGCCGAGCACGGCCAGCAGATCGGCGTGGATGGCAAGCGCCTGGGCGTGGCTGGCAACAGCGTCGGTGGCAACATGGCGGCGGTCGTGGCGCTGAAGGCCAAAGAAGCTGGCACCCCGGCCCTGCGCTTCCAGCTGTTGCTGTGGCCGGTGACGGACGCCAGCTTCGAAACCGCTTCGTACAAACAGTTTGCCGAAGGGCACTTCCTGACCACCGGCATGATGAAGTGGTTCTGGGACAACTACACCACGGATGCCAAGGCGCGGGAACAGATCTACGCCGCGCCGCTGCGAGCTACCACCGAACAGTTGCAAGGCTTGCCGCCAGCGCTGGTGCAAACAGCCGAGTTCGACGTGCTGCGTGATGAAGGTGAGGCCTATGCCCGCAAGCTGAATGCCGCCGGCGTGCCGGTGACCTCGGTGCGCTACAACGGCATGATCCATGACTATGGGCTGCTCAACCCGCTGAGCCAGGTACCGGCGGTCAAGGCGGCAATGCGCCAGGCTGGCGCCGAACTCAAAGCGCACCTGAACTGAGCCCATGACCGGAAGACCTGCCCAGGCCCAATCGAGATGTTGGCGCTCGGTCACCTGGGCTTGGCCCGAATGCTGATAGAACTGCCAGTAGCCGCCACTTTTTTCCTGTGCGCAAATTGCAGCAAAGCCCACGATAGCTATGCGTGCGGCTGTGCTACTCCACTCAGAAAAAGGTGCTCGCCAATGTGGACACGAATAGCCTTGTCGCTTCTAACCCTGGGAAGTTTGATCGGTTGCGTGTCGCACACGTCCCCTGTGCTGCCTGCCCGTCCGCCCGCGCAGACTCAGGCACTCACAAGCGCAACAGCCAAGTCACAGCAGTTGATCGAATTGAACAAGCGGGGTGAACAGGCGGTTACGCAACTGAAAGTCTGGTACGACTCGGTCACCGAAGACTGTGGTGGGCCTGACAAACCCAGCTACCTGTGCAGCGGTTTTGAAATGCGTGCCACCGGTTTCAGCCCAGAATCGCTACCTTGGGACCCGAGCCGCAAGCACTTGGATAAAGGCGCCATAGCGTTTTCCTGGGTGCGCCGCGACACCAACTTCGGCAGGGCGGCGGAACGCTTCAATGGTTTTTTGTTCCCGCCGCTGCAGGCCATCCCGCACGGCAAGCTGCGCGAGCTCGAAGTACTGTGCACCTTCCCCATCGATGGTGGCACGGACAACCGCGAAACCGCGCAGGGGTGCGGCCCGCATGATGGGTTTGAGAGCACCACGGATGCGTGCCAGAAGGTCGGCGTGAAGGATGCCGAAGCGTGGTTGGCAACGTACAGCGAAGATGACATCAGAAAATCAAGAGTCTGCGGATGGGACCTTCGCGAAGCACCCGCGAACATGAAGGCCCGGTGGTTCGAGATGCCGTTAAAAGTCAGGGCAGGTTTGAGCGCCGATGCGTGGATGGGCTACAACGAGATTTTGCTCCCAGCCTGGCAAGTCGGCGTGGGCGCCGACTTGCCTGTTTTTGCATTTTTCTATGTCGAGGGTCAGACGCAGGCTGGCTTGCTGGCGCAGTTCGACCAGTTCCGGTATCACGCAGCGTATGGCCAGGCGGTGCCTGTAATCCGAATCAAGCTGCCCACGGCGAAGGATCAGGTTATGCAGCTCACCTACGATGAGCAAGACCAAGCGGTAGGTCGCCCCATCGTGCCTTCGGAGGTCGATTTCGAGTCCGAGCAGGTCGGTGACCGCAAGGAATTCAAGGTTGACCAAACGACATTCAAACTACATGGCACGGGTGGGATCAGCGACGATTCGCACAGCGGCGATGGAAGCGCCATAAAGGCAAAACATCTTACGTTCGACGGTTCAACCGAAATTCTGCTGCCTGGCACAGGTACCCGCCGCGTAAGTTACGACTGGGGGTGCAGTGATCTATGTACCAGAGATCTCACCTTTATGGACAACCACAAACGGCTGAGTGACCGTGACGGTATGCATTATGGGTCCGATGAGCTAACGGTGAACGGCCCTGAAATCCTGCACCTTCACATGGTTGAAGACGGCGTAAATCCGCGCATGGTCATCGACAACGTGCACGTTACGCAAGCGCCTTGAGCTTCTGTTTTGCCAGTAGTGGCCCTATCGCCGGCTCGCCGGCGTCAGGGGCATCAACCAACACTCACGGCCCCACCCCTTCAACGATGATCACCTCGGCCTTCGCTACCCCTTGGCGATGGCTGCACGCCTCCTGGTACAGCTCAGACCGGTAACACGCCACCGCCTGCGCGTAGGAATCAAATTCGATCACCACGCTACGCTGAGGTGTGGCCCGCCCTTCCAGCGCTTCGCTGCGTCCGCCACGGGCCAGAAAGCGGCCACCGAACGCCTGGAAGGCAGCCGGGGCGCGTTGGGTGTATTGCAGGTACTGCTCGGGGTCGGTCACGTCCACATGGGCGATCCAATAGGCCTTCATGCACTTCCTCCTGATTCGTCGACATTTGTGTATGATGGTATACCATAAAAATGACTCCACCACAGCGAGCGTGCAACATGGCTTTCAACACCATCGAGGAACTTCTCGAGGACTACCGGCAAGGCAAAATGGTCCTGCTGGTGGATGACGAGGACCGCGAAAACGAAGGCGACCTGCTGATCGCCGCCGAGCGTTGCGACGCCCAGGCCATCAACTTCATGGCCCGCGAAGCACGGGGCCTGATCTGCCTGACCCTGACCGACGATCACTGCCAACGCCTGGGGCTGGAGCAGATGGTACCGGCCAACGGCAGTGTGTTCAGCACCGCGTTCACCGTGTCGATCGAAGCTGCCACGGGCGTCACTACGGGCATCTCTGCCGCCGACCGGGCACGTACCGTGGCCGCCGCCATGGCCCCCACGGCCCGCCCCGAAGACCTGGTCCAACCCGGCCATATATTCCCCCTGCGTGCCCGCGAAGGCGGCGTGCTGACCCGCGCCGGCCACACCGAAGCGGGTTGCGACCTTGCGCGCCTGGCCGGCTTCAGCCCGGCCTCGGTGATCGTCGAAGTGCTCAACGACGACGGCACCATGGCGCGTCGCCCGGACCTTGAGGTGTTCGCTGCACGGCATGGCATCAAGATCGGCACCATCGCCGACCTGATCCACTACCGCCTGAGCACCGAGCAGACCATCAAGCGCATCGGCGAACGTGAGCTGCCGACCGTGCATGGCACCTTCCGCCTGGTCACCTATGAAGACCGCATCGAAGGTGGCGTGCACATGGCCATGGTAATGGGCGACATCCGCCGCGAGCAGCCAACCCTGGTCAGGGTGCATGTGATCGACCCCCTGCGCGACCTGGTTGGTGCCGAGTACGCCGGCCCCGCCAACTGGACCCTGTGGGCGGCACTGCAGAAGGTGGCCGAGGAAGGCAGCGGCGTGGTGGTGGTCCTGGCCAACCATGAATCCTCGCAGGCATTGCTGGAGCGGGTACCACAGCTGACCCAACCGGTGCGGCCTTACCAGCGCGGGCAGTCCAAGGTGTACTCGGAAGTGGGCACCGGAGCACAGATTCTGCAGGACCTGGGGGTGGGCAAGCTGCGCCACCTGGGGCCGCCGCTGAAATATGCGGGGCTGGCGGGTTATGAGCTGGAGGTGGTGCAGAGCATTCCCTTTGAGCCAGGCCTGGTGGACTGACGCAGTGCCTTGTAGGCGCGGCCTTGCGTCGCGCCTACAGAGGTTCGCGCAAGCATGCAGAGGACAGAGTGATGGCCGGTCGCCTCATACCTCTTGCCAAAAGTTTGGAATACCATAATATGATATCCCGTAGACCTTAAGTCTGCTGGCCGGCATCCACAACGCCAGATGGCCATCGACACTTTGTTTTAGCTGCTCCCCGAACACTATTGGCGGGCGCACCACAAGCCCAGCCTCGAATAACAAAAGCAACGAGGGCGTAACCATGCTGTTGAGCAAACGTGTAACCGCAGTGCTGTCTGCCAGCCTGCTGACCCTGGCATGTCAGGCCGCCCAAGCCGCCGACAGCCTCAACTTCGTCAGCTGGGGCGGGACCACCCAGGACGCCCAGAAAGAAGCGTGGGCCGTTCCCTTCACCAAAGCGACCGACATCAAGGTAGTCCAGGACGGCCCGACCGACTATGGCAAGCTCAAGGCCATGGTCGAGAGCGGTAACGTGCAATGGGACGTGGTCGACGTGGAAGCCGACTTTGCCCTGCGCGCCGCCAGCGAAGGCTTGCTCGAACCCCTCGATTTCACCCAGATCAAGCGCGACAAGATCGACCCACGCTTTGTGTCCGACCACGGTGTCGGCTCGTTCTTCTTCTCCTTCGTGCTCGGTTACAACGAAGGCAAGCTCGGTGCCAACAAGCCAGTCGACTGGGCCGCGCTGTTCGACACCAAGACCTACCCTGGCAAACGCGCCTTGTACAAATGGCCCAGCCCAGGCGTGCTGGAACTGGCCCTGCTGGCCGACGGTGTAGCCCCCGACAAGCTCTACCCGCTGGACCTGGACCGCGCCTTCAATAAGCTCGACACCATCAAGAAAGACATCGTCTGGTGGGGCGGTGGCGCTCAGTCGCAGCAATTGCTGGCCTCTGGTGAAGCTGCGCTGGGCCAGTTCTGGAACGGTCGCGTCTACGCCCTGCAGCAAGACGGTGCCCCGGTGGGTGTGAGCTGGAAGCAGAACCTGGTCATGGCCGATTTCCTGGTCATCCCCAAGGGCGCCAAGAACAAGGACGCGGCCATGAAGTTCCTGGCCAACGCCAGCAGCGCCGAAGGCCAGGCCGAGTTCGCCAACAAGACCGCCTACGCGCCGGTCAACGTCGACAGCGTAGCCAAGCTGGACAAGGACCTTGCACCCAACCTGCCTACCGCCCATGCCCAGGACCAGGTCACCCTCGACTTCGCCTACTGGGCCAAGAACGGCCAGGCCATCGCCGCGCGCTGGAATGAGTGGTTGGTCAAATGAAAGTCGCCATCAACGCCCTGCATAACGCCCAAGGTGCCCCCACGGGGGCCGGCGCTCCGGGCACCGTACCGCGGCGCGTGGGCCTGAGCCAGCGCTGGAAAGGCAGCCGCAACCTGCTGCCGGCCTTGCTGTTCCTGGGTCTGTTCTTTTTCGCCCCGCTGATCGGCCTGTTGCTGCGCGGGGTACTGGAGCCAACGCCCGGGCTGGGCAACTACGAGCAGCTGTTCGCCAACTCGGCTTACGCACGGGTGCTGTTCAACACCTTCTCGGTGGCCGGTGTGGTCACCCTGATCAGCGTGCTGCTCGGGTTCCCGCTGGCGTGGGCCATCACCCTGGTGCCCAAAGGCTGGGGCCGCTGGCTGCTGAACATCGTGCTGCTGTCGATGTGGACCAGCCTGCTGGCACGCACCTACTCGTGGCTGGTGCTGCTGCAGAGTTCGGGGGTAATCAACAAGGCGTTGATGGCCATGGGCATCATCGATGCCCCGCTGGAGATGGTGCATAACCTGACCGGTGTAGTGATCGGCATGAGCTACATCATGATCCCGTTCATCGTGCTGCCGCTGCAGGCGACCATGCACGCCATCGACCCGATGGTGCTGCAGGCAGGCTCGATCTGTGGCGCCAGCCCGTGGACCAACTTCTGGAAGGTGTTCCTGCCACTGTGCCGCTCGGGGCTGTTTTCCGGGGCGCTGATGGTGTTCGTGATGTCGCTCGGTTACTACGTCACCCCGGCACTGCTGGGCGGGGCGCAGAACATGATGCTGCCGGAATTCATCATCCAGCAGGTGCAGTCGTTCCTCAACTGGGGCTTGGCCAGCGCCGCCGCCGCACTGCTGGTGTTGATCACCCTGGTGCTCTTCTACCTGTACCTGAAGCTGCAGCCGGAGTCCCCGGTTGGCAACCCGAGGTAAACCGCCATGCTCCTTTCCCCCAATGCCATGGGCCGCCCGCTGCGCACAGGCCTGTACCTGACCACCGGGGTGATCGCAGCCTTCCTGCTGCTGCCGGTAGTGTTCATCGTGTTGCTGTCGTTCGGGTCGTCGCAGTGGCTGGTCTTCCCGCCGCCCGGCTGGACCCTCAAGTGGTACGGCCAGTTCTTTTCCAACCCCGAGTGGATGGAGGCTGCACTGGCCAGCTTCAAGGTGGCCGTGCTGACCACCGTTGCAGCGGTGCTGCTGGGGTTACCCAGCGCGTTCGCCCTGGTGCGTGGCCGCTTCCCGGGCCGTGAACTGCTGTACGGGCTGTTCACCATGCCAATGATCGTGCCGCTGGTGATCATTGCGGTGGCGGTGTACGCGCTGTTCCTCAAGCTGGGCTATACCGGCACGCTGTTCGCGTTCGTGGTCAGCCATGTGATCGTCGCCCTGCCCTTCACCATCATTTCGATCATCAACTCGCTGAAGCTGTTCGACCAGTCGATCGAGGATGCCGCCGTGATCTGCGGCGCGTCGCGCCTGC
Organism: Pseudomonas sp. UBA6699; assembly: GCF_002454615.1. NCBI lineage: Bacteria > Pseudomonadati > Pseudomonadota > Gammaproteobacteria > Pseudomonadales > Pseudomonadaceae > Pseudomonas > Pseudomonas sp. UBA6699. The sequence goes on along the minus strand of NZ_DKJF01000023.1, from coordinate 8,058 downwards.
AGGCGATCTTCAATGTCACCTTCCCGGCCATTCGCCCGGGGATGATTGCCGGGGGCCTGTTCGCCTTCCTGGTGTCCTGGGATGAAGTGGTACTGAGCGTGATGATGGCCAGCCCCGACTTGCAGACCTTGCCAGTGAAGATGTGGACCACCCTGCGCCAGGACCTGAGCCCGGTGATCGCCGTGGCCTCGACCTTGCTGATCGGCCTTTCGCTGCTGGTCATGTTCATTGCCGCCGCCTTGCGCCGGCGCACCGAAAACGCCTGAGCGCGGAGATAACAACAATGAGTGCAGTGATCAAAGACAACGCGCACGGCAAGACCCTGGTCAGCCTGCGTGGCCTGAACAAGCACTACGGCGACTTCACCGCCGTGGACAACCTAGACCTGGAGATCCAGGAAGGCGAGTTTCTGACCTTTCTCGGCTCCAGTGGCTCGGGCAAGTCCACCACCCTGTCGATGCTGGCCGGTTTCGAAACGCCGAGCAGCGGCGAGATTCTGGTCGACGGCCAGTCGCTGGTCAACGTGCCGCCGCACAAGCGTGATATCGGCATGGTGTTCCAGCGTTACTCGTTGTTCCCGCACCTGAACGTGCGCGACAACATCGCCTTTCCGCTGGCCATTCGCAAACTCAATGCGGGCGAAACCAGCAAGCGCGTCGATGCCATGCTCAAGCTGGTGCAACTGGAACAGTTCGCCCAACGCAAGCCGTCGCAGATGTCCGGCGGCCAGCAGCAACGTGTGGCGATTGCCCGCGCGTTGGTGTACGAGCCACGCATTCTGCTGATGGACGAGCCGCTCGGGGCCTTGGACAAGAAGCTGCGTGAAGACCTGCAGGACGAGCTGCGTCAGCTGCACCGCCGCCTCGGCATCACCATTGTCTACGTGACCCACGACCAGGAAGAGGCCATGCGCCTGTCGCAGCGCATTGCCATTTTCAGCCACGGCAAGATCGTTGGCCTGGGCACCGGCTACGACCTGTACCAGAACCCGCCGAATGCGTTTGTGGCATCGTTCCTGGGCAACTCCAACTTCCTGCGGATCAAGGCCAGCAGCAACGGCGCAGCCAGCTTCGAAGGCCAGCCGGTGGCCATCCGCCTGACCCCGGGGCTGGCAGCCTCGCAGGATGCGCTGATCATGGTCCGCCCGGAAAAAGCCCTGGCCCTGACTGCCGAACAAGCCGCGCGCCAGCCGCTGCCGGCAGGCTGGAACGAGGTCAGCGCCAAGGTTGGCGAGGTACTGTTCCTGGGGGAAAGCCAAACCTGCCATGTGGTCACTGCTGGTGGTACCGAACTGACGGTCAAGGCACTGTCTGCAGCGGGTATGCCGATGCAGCCAGGGGACAGCGTGAAGGTGCGCTGGGCAGTGGCAGATGCCTGCATCTACACCGAATGGGCCGAGAGCGACCTGAGCAAATCGGCCGGCGCGCATTGAGACCGCCAAGGCCGGCTTGCGGCCCATCGCCGGCAAGCCGGCTCCCACAGGGATCGCATCAGGGCTGACAGGCGCTGAAGATGCTGCGGCTACCTTTGCCAGAAACCATAGAATCTCCCACAACGTACAGCACAGGTCTTGAGAACATTGCTATCGGTGTGGGAGCCGGCTTGCCGCCGATGGGCTGCACAGCAGCCTCGACAGCCTCAAGCCCATTGACTGTCACATTATCATCACGCCCCTGTCGTAATCTGCCGGCCAACTCTATGCCACAGGGCCACCCGGCATGCCGCGCCTGCTTGTGCTACTGCTCACCGTGCTACCACTGACCACCGTGGCTGAACCAGTTCATTTGCGTGTGCAAGGCTCCAATACCATTGGCGCAGCCCTGCTGCCGGCGCTGGTGGAGGGCCAGCTCCGTGCGCAGCAAGCCAGCGCGATCGAACGCCAGGCCGGCAAGCTGCCCAACGAAACCGTGATCACGGCCCGCGACACGCAGGGCCAACCGGTACGCATCGACATCGCTGCCCACGGTTCCAGCACCGGCTTCACCGCCCTGGTTGAGGGCGAGGCCGACCTGGCCGCCGCCTCACGGCCGATCAACGACAACGAAGTACTCCAGTTGCGAGCGTTGGGCGACCTGCGTGCTGCCGCTTCCGAGCAAGTCATTGCCCTGGATGGTGTGGCGGTCATTGTCCACCCCGACAACCCGCTGCCGCAGCTCAGCACAGGGCAACTGGCGCAAGTTTTCTCTGGTCAGATCCAGCGTTGGGAAGAATTGGGCATTTCCGGCGGGGCCATTCACCTGTACGCCCGTGACGACCGCTCCGGCACCTTTGAAACCTTCAAGGCACTGGTACTGGCGCCACAGCACGCGGCACTGTCAGCCCAGGCCCGGCGCTTCGAATCCAGTAACGAACTGGCCGCAGGGGTGAGCACCGACCGCCAGGCCATTGGCTTCAGTAGCCTGGCCGCCATTCACGGGGCCAAGGTGCTGGCGGTGGCTGAAGGGGACGCCCCGGCCATGCTGCCAGCGCGCGCCCTGGTGGCCAGCGAGGACTACCCCCTGTCACGGCGCTTGTACTTCTATCTGCCGGCCAACCCCAAACCACCCGCCAAAGCCTTGGCGGACTTCGCCCAAAGCCCGGCAGGCCAGGCCATCGTCGCCCAGCAAGGGTTCGTTTCGCAGCAGATACAGGCCCTGCCAGTGCCACCACAGGCAGGCATGCCGCCGCGCTACCGCAACCTGGCCAGGCAGGCACAACGGCTGAGCGTGAACTTTCGCTTTCAGGCAGGCAGCGCCAACCTCGACAACAAGGCCCTGCGTGATGTGCAACGGGTGGCCGATTACCTGCACCAGGCCGGCAAGCTACAAGGCAAGACAGTGCTGGTTGGCTTCGGCGACCCCAAGCTGACCCCAGGCCGCGCTGCGCTGCTGTCGCGCTTGCGGGCGCAGGCGGTGCGCCGCCAGTTGGCACGTAACGGCGTCGCAGTGCTGCAGGTGACCGGCATGGGCGCTGAGTTGCCTGTGGCCGGCAACGAACGTGAACAAGGGCGGCTGCACAACCAGCGTGTGGAGGTGTGGGTGTACTGAGCAACAGGGTGATGCTGTTCACGGCCGCCTGGCAAACAAATGTAACAGCGCCGGATTCGGCAGCGCAGGCAAACAGGTCTAGCCTTAACCCTATGTGATACCGGGCCCCTCTGACGGCTGCCACGCCGTGATGTCGGATCACTGTTGCCACGCAACGTCGACATTCAAGGAGGGGCTCATGACAGCTCTACAGGCGTTTCTCACCACCCCGTTCCTCGGTACCAGCACCTGGTTGTGGCTGGTGTTCATGGCCATCGTCATCGGCCTGCTGGTACTCGACCTCGGCATACTGCACCGTCACGAACGTGAAATCGGCATGCGCGAGAGCCTGCTGTTGTACTCCGGCTACTTCAGCATCGGCGTGCTGTTCGGCGGTTGGGTCTGGTTCCAGCTAGGCGCGCAATCGGCGCTGGAGTTCTACACCGGCTTCCTGGTCGAGCAATCACTGTCGATGGACAACGTGTTCGTCATGGCCATGATTTTCAGCTATTTCGCCATCCCCCGCCGTTACCAGCACCGCGTGCTGTTCTGGGGCATCCTCGGGGTGGTGATCCTGCGCGCGATCATGATCGGGGTGGGCGCAGCACTGGTGCAGAACTTCGCCTGGGTGCTGTACCTCTTCGGGGCCTTCCTGCTGTTCACCGGGGTGAAGATGGCGCTGGCCAAAGAAGACAGCCATCCAGACCTGGCCAACAACCCAATCCTCAAGTTCGTGCGCCGGCACCTGCGGGTGACCGACGAGATCCATGGCTCGCACTTCTTTGTCCGCCAGACACCCCCGGGGCAGAACAAGGCCCTGCGCCATGCAACGCCGCTGTTCCTGGCACTGGTGCTGATCGAGCTGGCCGACCTGGTGTTCGCAGTGGACAGCGTACCCGCGATCTTCGCCATCACCCAGGACCCGTTCATTGTCTACACCTCGAACATCTTTGCCATTCTTGGCCTGCGCTCGCTGTACTTTGCGTTGTCGGCGCTGATGCACCGGTTCGTATACCTCAAGTACGCATTGGCGCTGGTGTTGATCTTCATCGGCTGCAAGATCTTCTACCATGGCATGGTCGGCAAGGTGCCGGCGTTGCTGTCGTTGGGTGTGACGTTCGGGCTGTTGCTGGGTGGGGTGGTGATTTCGCTGCTCAAGACGCGGGGGCAGAAGCCGGCTGTGGTGGATCAGCCGCCGGCACACGGTACCCCCCAAGCCAATGCCGGCCACAAAGAGTAGGCCTGACGAGAATCAGCCTGCCTCACCGCCCGCTGCGCAACATCTCTGCCGGCACATACTTGCCAATCTCATACTTGCCGATCGCCGCCCGGTGCACTTCATCGGGCCCGTCGGCCAGGCGCAGGGTGCGTTGCATGGCGTACATGTACGCCAGCGGGAAATCGCCGCTCACCCCTGCCCCGCCATGCAGCTGGATCGCCCGGTCGATCACCTTCAGCGCCACGTTCGGCGCCACCACCTTGATCTGCGCGATCTCGCTGCGCGCGACCTTGTTGCCGACCGTGTCCATCATGTACGCCGCTTTGAGCGTGAGTAGTCGGGCCATGTCGATTTCCATGCGCGAATCGGCAATCTTGTCGACGTTGCCCCCCAGGCGTGCCAGAGGCTTGCCGAAGGCGGTGCGCGCAACCGAGCGCTTGCACATCAGCTCCAGCGCCCGTTCGGCCATGCCGACAGAACGCATGCAGTGGTGGATACGCCCAGGGCCCAGGCGCCCCTGGGCGATCTCGAAGCCGCGGCCCTCGCCGAGGATCACGTTTTCGTAAGGCACCCTTACGTTCTCGAACAGCACCTCGGCGTGGCCATGCGGGGCATCGTCGTAGCCGAATACCGGCAGCGGGCGAACAATCTTCACACCAGGCGTATCGGTTGGCACCAATACCATCGAGTGCTGCTGGTGACGCGGGCTTTCCGGATTGGAGAGGCCCATGAAGATCATCACCTTGCAGCGCGGGTCGCACGCACCAGACGTCCACCATTTGCGCCCATTGATCACCCACTCGTCACCGTCACGCACCGCGGTCGCGACCATGTTGGTCGCGTCCGAGGAAGCCACATCCGGTTCGGTCATGGCGAAGGAGGAACGAATCTCGCCCCGCAGTAGCGGCTCCAGCCACTGGCGTTTCTGCGCCTGGCTGCCGTAGCGCACCAGCACCTCCATGTTGCCGGTATCCGGGGCCGAACAGTTGAACGGCTCCGGGCCGAGCAGTGAGCGGCCCATGATTTCGGCCAGCGGCGCGTACTCCAGGTTGCTCAGGCCAGCGCCGTACTCCGACTCGGGCAGGAACAGGTTCCATAGCCCCTCGGCGCGGGCCTTGGCCTTGAGCTCTTCCATGATCGCGGTGGGCTGCCAGCGGTCACCCTCGGCGACCTGGCGATCAAACACCGCCTCGGCGGGGTAGACATAAGCATCCATGAACGCGGTGACACGTTCGCGCAGTGCCTGGACCTTGGGCGAATAGGCGAAATCCATCGGGGTTACCTTCACGGTTCGAAGAACATGGCCAGAGCCTAGAGCAGCGCAACCCGATCCACCTAGTCTATTTTCAGCGTGTATGAACATTCATAACCGATATATGATCGACAGATAACTCCAACAAAGAGCGGCGCCCATGAACCTCAGCAAGGTCGACCTCAACCTGTTCATCGTGTTCGATGCGATCTACACCGAAGCCAACCTCACCCGCGCCGGGCAGATTGTCGGCATCACCCAGCCGGCGGTGTCCAACGCCCTGTCGCGCCTGCGCGAAACTTTCAACGACCCGCTATTCGTGCGCACTGCGCAAGGCATGGTGCCCACGCCCATGGCGCAGAACATCATCGGCCCGGTGCGCAACGCCCTGGCGCTGCTGCGCACCTCAGTACAGGAAAGCCGCATTTTCAACCCGCAACAGGCCAACAAAACCTTCCGTATCAGCATGACCGACCTGACCGAAGCGGTCATTCTGCCGCCCCTGTTCCAGCGGCTGCGCCGCCTGGCGCCGGCGGTGCTGATCGAGAGTTTCCTGTGCAAGCGCCGTGAAACCACCAAGGAGCTGGCCGCAGGCCGCCTGGATTTCGCCATCGACGCGCCGTTGAACACCGACCCCCAGGTCCGCCACGTGAAGTTGATGCAGGACCGCTATGTCTGTGCCCTGCGCCAAAGCCACCCGCTGGCGGACAGCAAACTGACCCTCGACAGCTACCTGGGCATGACCCATATCCACATTTCCAGCCGCCGCAACGGCCTGGGGTATGTCGACCTGGCCTTGGGCAAGATGGGCGTGCAACGCAAGGTCGCCCTGCGCTCGCAGCACTACCTGATGGCCTCGCAAGTGTTGCAGCAGACCGACATGGCAATGACCGTCCCGGAGCGTTTCGCTCGCCGTCATCAGCTGCGCTACCACCCGCTGCCGGTGGAGGTCCCGGCCCTGGAAACCCACCTGTACTGGCACGAAAGTACCGACCAGGACCCGGCCAACCGTTGGATGCGCGAGCAGATCACCGAGCTGTGCCAACGTGTGGTAGCCGACGAAGAAAAAGCGCTTGAACCTGCCTGAAATGCGCGCTGAAACCGGTCGATGCGTATCACGGTGTGCTGTGCGAAAGAATGAATCGAGAAAAATATTCTCCAAAAAGACAATCAAATAGAACAAGCATGCAAATACGCCACAAATAGCCCAGCGGGAAGCGAAAAGCATCTTTCGGCCACACGATAGGCTGATGCCAACGATCGCCGACCCCACGGCGACAGACATGGACATGCCTCGATGCCTAACGCCCCGCTGTACTTCGATTACGCCGCCACTACCCCGGTCGATGACCGGGTCATCGAAACCATGCTCGCCTGCCTCGGCCGCCAGGCCAACTTCGGCAACCCGGCCTCCAGTGGCCATGCCTACGGCCAGGCCGCCCGCAGTGCGGTGGACCAGGCACGCCAGCAAGTGGCCGAGCGCATTGGGGCCCCGGCCGAAGCGCTGGTATGGACCTCTGGCGCCACCGAGTCGAACAACCTGGCACTCAAAGGCGTTGCCAACGGCATCGACCACCCCGGGCACCTGGTCACCAGCCTGCTGGAACACAAAGCCGTACTCGACACCGTGGCCGAACTGGAGCGCCAAGGCTGGGCGGTCACGCGCCTGGCACCTGATGCCCGTGGCCTGATCCAGCCCGCGGCGGTACAAGCCGCGTTGCGCGCCGATACCCGCCTGGTATCGCTGATGGCCGTCAACAATGAATTGGGCACGGTCACCGACGTTGCCGCCATTGGCGAGTGCGTTCGCGCGCATGGCGCCCTGTTGCACGTGGACGCCGCACAGGCAGTGGGCAAACTGGCGATCGACCTGCGCGCGATGGCTGTCGACCTGATGTCGTTCTCGGCGCACAAGGTCTATGGGCCCAAAGGCATCGGCGCCCTGTACGTCGGGCCTCGCGCGCGCCCGGTACTGCGCGCACAGATCCACGGCGGTGGCCATGAACAGGGCCTGCGTTCCGGGACCTTGGCCACCCATCAGATTGCCGGCATGGGCAGTGCGTTCGCCCTGGCCGGGCAGCCCGGCGACAGCGAGTACCTGCGCCTAGCACAGCTGGCCACGCGGCTGCAGGAAGGCTTGCTGAAGTTGTCCGGGGTCAGCCTCAATGGCTGCGCCACACAACGCATCCCGCACACCCTGAACCTGTGCATCGACAGCCCGGGCTTCAACAGTGCGGCGCTGGCGAGCGAACTGGCGTTGTCCACCACCTCGGCGTGCAACTCGGGCAGCAACATGGCGTCCCACGTGCTGCTGGCGCTGGGGCTGAATGAGCACCAGGCGCGCAACAGCGTGCGCCTTAGCATCGGCCGTTTCAGCACCGACGCCGAAGTCGACAAGGCGCTGGAGGTGTTTGCCAGGGTACTGGCTGCGGCCTCGGCAGCCTTGTGGTAACCCGCCTCTTGCGCGGGCCCTGTGGGAGATTCTATGGTTCCTGGCAAGGGTAGCCGCAGCATCTTCAGCGTCTGTGCGATCGAGCGCCGCCCGCGCGGCGCATCGCGAGCTGCGCTCGCTCCTACGTTTG